>NZ_JAUSME010000227.1 GCF_030645555.1 Herminiimonas sp. | reverse complement strand
CCGATGACGACCAAGCACCCTACTGGCACCACAGCACCATCCGGCATCGCGCGCTGGCTGGGCATCGCGGCGATCCTGATTGTGCTCGATCAAATCAGCAAGATCGCGATCACCAGCACCTTCAGCTATGGCGAATCAGTGCCGGTGACTTCGTTTTTCAACCTGGTGCTGGTCTATAACAAGGGCGCGGCATTCAGCTTCCTCGCGTCGGAGACCGGCTGGCAGCGTCATTTTTTCACCGTGGTCGGCATAGGCGCATCGCTGTTCATCATCTATCTGCTGAAGAAGCATGCCGGCCAGCGTTTGATGAGCTGGGCACTGACGCTGATACTGGGCGGGGCAATCGGCAATGTGATCGATCGCGTGCTGTACGGCCATGTCATCGATTTCCTCGATGTATATGTCGGCAGCTGGCACTGGCCCGCATTCAACATTGCCGACAGCGCGATATGCATAGGCGCGCTGCTGTTCGTCTACGATGAATTGCGCAACAGCAAAAAACAGGATGCAGGTACTTGAACTGTTAAACTAGCCCGCGACCTCTTTCAGGAGTCTTCCATGGATCTTGCTGGTAAAAAAATCGTACTGGGATTGACCGGCGGCGTTGCCTGCTACAAGGCAGCGGAATTGACGCGCGCACTGTGCAAGGCTGGCGCTTCGGTGCAGGTCGTGATGACCGATGCGGCGACGCATTTCATCACGCCGGTAACGATGCAG
This sequence comes from Herminiimonas sp., assembly GCF_030645555.1. GTDB lineage: Bacteria > Pseudomonadota > Gammaproteobacteria > Burkholderiales > Burkholderiaceae_D > Oxalicibacterium. The sequence goes on along the minus strand of NZ_JAUSME010000227.1, from coordinate 6,378 downwards.
GCGCTGTCCGGCCACCCGGTCGTGACCGATCAATGGGATGCGCGCGTATCGAACAACATGCCGCACATAGACTTGACGCGCGACGCCGATGCGATCGTGATCGCGCCCTGCTCGGCCGACTTCATTTTCAAGCTCGCGCATGGCGCCTGCGACGACCTGCTGTCCACCCTGTGCGTGGCGCGTCCCGACACCCTGCCACTGCTGGTGGCTCCTGCGATGAATGTAGAGATGTGGCAAAACCCGGCCACCAGGCGCAATGTCGCTCAATTGAAAGCCGACCATATCGCCGTGCTCGGCCCCGACGCCGGTGCGCAGGCGTGCGGCGAAACCGGTATGGGCCGCATGCTGGAACCGGAGCAGCTGCTGGAAGAAATCATCGCCGCCTTTCAGCCTAACCTGCTGGTGGGAAAAAGCGTGATGGTCACGGCCGGCCCGACCTTCGAACCCATAGATCCGGTGCGCGGCATCACCAATCTCTCGTCCGGCAAAATGGGTTACGCCATCGCCCGCGCCGCGCGCGAAGCCGGTGCCGACGTCACCCTGATTTCCGGCCCGACTGCACTGGATGCGCCTTACGGCGTGCATCGCATCAGCGTGCAAACTGCCGAACAGATGCACGATGTCGTGATGTCGCGCGTAACATCGCAGGATGTCTTCATCGCAGTCGCCGCAGTCGCCGACTGGCGCGTGAAAAATGTCAGCGCACAAAAATTGAAAAAAGGCGCGGACGGCAAAGCACCTGAACTCGAGTTCGAGCAAAACCCCGACATACTTGCTGCCGTGGCGGCACTGGAAAAGCGGCCATACTGCGTAGGTTTCGCAGCCGAATCGGAAAACCTGATCGAATACGGCGAAGCCAAACGCAGGAAAAAGAATATTCCTCTGCTGGTCGGCAATATCGGCCATCAGACGTTTGGCCGCGACCAGAATGAACTGGTGCTGTTCGACGATCAAGGCCATACGCTGCTGCCCTTGGCCGACAAGCAAAAACTCGCACGCCAGCTGATCAGCGAAATCGCCAGCCGCCTGTAATGAAGCAGCGCCCAGTCATCATTCCATCACGCAGTCGTTCATGCATGCAGCATCACTGCCGCATGCATGCATTTGTCCCCAACTACAATTCCATCGCACGCCCATGAAAACAATAGACGTAAAAATTCTCGACCCGCGCATGAAAGAACAAATGCCGGCCTACGCCACTCCCGGCAGCGCCGGACTCGACCTGCGCGCCTGCATAGATGCACCTGTCACGATCAAGCCGGGCGAAACGCACTTGATCCCTACCGGCCTGGCCATACACATCGCCGACCCTGCTTATGCCGCGATAATCCTGCCGCGCAGCGGCATGGGACACAAACACGGCATCGTATTGGGGAACTTGGTGGGCTTGATCGACTCCGACTACCAGGGCCAGTTGATGGTATCGACATGGAATCGCGGCCAGTCGGAATTCACCCTGAATCCGATGGAGCGCCTGGCGCAATTGATCATCGTCCCGGTATTACAGGTTGCATTCAATGTGGTCGATGAATTCGATAGCAGCGAACGCGGCGTCGGCGGCTTCGGCAGCACCGGGAAACACTAAATTCTAGGAGAATGTTTTATGCACGGCCTGCTTCAACCCGTATTGATGCAACTGAAGCGCGTACCATCTGCCAGGGCAGCCCTGTTTCCACTTGCACTCGCGCTGGCGGGTTGCAGCACGACCCCACTCAATACTCCCGGCGCCACCAGCAACACGCCGGGCACTGCTACCGTGCCGTCGCAATTGCAAACCCTGCGCACCATTACCACCCAGCAGGACAGACTCTACCGCGTCGCGGCACCGCTGCTGGTCAGCAATGCGCCGCTGTGCAAAGGCAATGCACGCCAGCTGTTGGGCTTCATAGCAAAGAATAAGTATTCGTATTCTGAAGATTACGTCGACGCAGCACAGTCGCTGGGCTACGAAGAACGCCTGCAAGTCACCGGCGTCTTGAGTAACAGCGGCGCAGCACGCGTAGGCATCAAGCGCGGCGATATCCTCGCGATAGTCGAAGGCAAGGCGATGCCGCAAGGCCCCAACGCCGAACGTCAGGCGGCGGGCTTACTCGGCCCCATGATGAATAACCGCAGCTCGATCAAGCTGGGCCTGGTCCGTAACGGCAGCAACACGATGGTCAACGTTCCGCTGACGCGTGCCTGCGGCTTCGGCATCGAGCTGGGCAATGCAGATCATGTGAATGCCTATGCGGATGGCCGGCGCGTACTGGTCACGCGCGGCATGCTGAACTTTGCACGCAGCGATAGCGAACTGGCTTATGTGCTGGCCAGGGAACTTGCGCACAATGCGCTGGGCCATCCGACACAGCAAACCATGAATGCAACGGTGGGCGGCATCATCGACAACCTGATCCGCATCACGCCAGACAGCAGCACGCTGGGCGGCACTGGCGGCGTGCGCGCAACGCCGCAGGAACTCGATGCTGCGGCCGATACGCTGGCGCTCTACATGCTGGTGCGTGCTGGTTACAACATCGATGGCGCAGCGAGCTTCTGGCAAAGACTGGCGACGCAATATCCTGCCAACGTGCCCAACAGCTACACGGCTATCCATCCAGCAATCGCCTATCGCCTGACGACCATCGCAAAAGTAACTGGCGATATCAAGGCCAAGCAAGCGGCAAAAAAACCGCTGGTGCCGTAAATAAAGTCAGCACAGCAAATAAAAAATCCCGCAACTGCGGGATTTTTTATTTCTGGAACCAGGCAGGATCGCGCTATGCCTACGCCTGCATCGCCTCATCAATATCGGCACGCGTCAATTCCGGCGCAAATTGCTGGATAAAGTCATAGGTATATTGACGCAGATAAGCACCACGACGCACTGCCAGGCGCGTGACGTTTTGTGCAAACAGATGCGCCGCATCGATCACCTGCAAGCCATTGCTACCGTTCTGCTGCACCGCCATCGAAGCGACGATGCCGACGCCCAGGCCGAGCGCAACATATTGCTGGATCACGTCTGAATCCATCGCCGTCAACACGATGTCGGTCGCGATATCGGCTTGCTTGAAAGCGTCATCTATATGACCGCGACCGGTAAACCCGAGGTCATAGGTAATCAATGGATACTGCGCCAGGTCTGCCAGTGTGACCTTCGCCTTGGCGAGCAAGGGGTGGCCTTCCGGCACGACTATAGAGTGATGCCAGCGATAGCACGGGAAGGACACCAGGTCTTCAAACTGGCTCAAGCCTTCAGTCGCAATGCCGATATCGGCCTTGCCGGACAAGACCCATTCTGCAATGTGTTCGGGCGAACTCTGCTGCAGCGCGATGCGTACCTTGGGGAAGGCCGAGCGGAAAGCCTGCACCACTTTCGGCAGCATGTAGCGCGCTTGCGTATGCGTAGTGGCCACCGCCAGTGTGCCGATTTCCTGGCCTGCATATTCCTGGCTGGCACGCTGCAGGTTTTCCGCTTCCAGCAACAGGCGATCGATGATAGTCAGGATGCCGCGACCCGGCTCGGTCAAGCCGGTCAGGCGCTTGCCGTTGCGCTCGAAAATGTCGACGCCCAGCTCTTCTTCCAGTTCGCGTATCTGACGGCTGACGCCCGGCTGCGACGTAAACAGCACGTTCGCAACCTCGGTCAGGTTGTAGCCGCAACGTGCGGTTTCTCGTATCGATCTTAATTGCTGAAAATTCATGTCAGGAAGCCTCTATCGGAAATGCCTGTTCCACACAGCGGGAAACATAGCTGGGATCACGCCTGACCATGCTGCCGCTCAAACCGAATCGTCGACAAACACATGCAAGCGTTTTGGACGAACGATCAGTGTTTCACCATCCTTCAACTGCAACTGTCCATAACGTTCATTCGAAATGACTGCTTCAATCAACTCGCCATTGTCGTCGCGCTCCAGTTCCAGTTGCGCCAGCGGACCGATCGCATGGGCACGCCGCAATTGCACGACGATGCCTTCGGCGCCGGTCGTGTAGCGTTCGACTTCCAGATCATGCGGACGCACGTAAGCGATGCCCTTGCTATCCTGCGTCTGTGTGTGATCCGGCGCATCGAATGCGATGCCGGACGATTGCAGCACGCCTTCATGCACGCGACCATGGAACAGATTGACGTTGCCGAGGAAACCGTAGACGAAAGGCGAAGCCGGATTGTTGTAGACATCTTTAGGCGCACCGATCTGCTCGACATTGCCCTTGTTCATCAGCACGATTTGATCGGCGACTTCCAGCGCTTCTTCCTGATCATGCGTGACGAAAATGCTGGTCACATGCAAATCGTCATGCAGGCGACGCAGCCAGCGGCGCAATTCCTTGCGCACTTTTGCATCCAGCGCGCCAAACGGCTCATCCAGCAGCAATACGCGCGGCTCGACTGCCAGTGCGCGTGCCAGTGCAATACGTTGACGCTGGCCGCCCGACAACTGCGGTGGATAACGATCGGCCAGCCAGTCGAGCTGCACCAGCTCCAGCAATTTGGTGACCTTTTCGCGTATCTGCTGTTCCGACGGACGCGTGGCGCTAGGCCGCACGCGCAAGCCGAATGCAATGTTTTCAAACACGGTCATGTGCTTGAACAGCGCGTAATGCTGGAACACGAAGCCGACCTGGCGTTCGCGCACATGGCGCGCCGAGGCATCCTCGCCATCAAGCAATACCTGGCCGCTATCCGGTTGTTCGAGGCCGGCGATGATGCGCAACAGCGTCGTCTTGCCGCAACCGGAAGGCCCGAGCAATGCGGTCAGTTCACCGGCTGGAAACTCCAGCGAGACATTGTTGAGTGCGACAAAATTGCCGAATTGCTTATGGATGTTCCTGACTTCGATACTCATGATCCCTGCTCCTGAAACTGTTCGTGTGTGTCCCGCAAACGCCATTCAATCAATGATTTGAGCGCCAGTGTAACCAGTGCCAGCAATGCCAGCAACGATGCGACGGCGAATGCGGCAGAAAATTGATATTCGTTATACAGAATCTCGACCTGCAGCGGGATGGTATTGGTCTGCCCGCGGATATGACCGGACACCACCGACACCGCGCCAAACTCACCCATCGCGCGTGCATTACACAAAATAACACCGTACAGCAAACCCCATTTGATGTTCGGCAGCGTCACATGCCAGAAAGTCTTCCAGCCGGATGCGCCCAGCACCAGCGCCGCTTCTTCCTCTTCACTGCCCTGCGCCTGCATCAATGGAATCAATTCGCGTGCGACAAACGGAAAAGTCACGAAGATGGTCGCCAGCACGATGCCCGGGACGGCGAACAGGATCTTGATATTGTGTTCCTGCAGCCAGCCGCCGAACCAGCCTTGCGCACCGAACAGCAATACATAAATCAAACCTGAAATAACCGGTGAAACGGAAAATGGCAAATCGATCAGGGTCAGCAATATGCTCTTGCCGCGAAAATCGAATTTGGCTATGCACCAGGATGCCGCCACGCCGAACACCAGATTCAGGGGCACGGCAATCGCGGCAGTAATCAGCGTGAGCTTGATCGCTGAAATCGCATCTTCCTCGAGGATCGCAGCGATATATGCATCCCAGCCTTTTTTCAAGGCTTCGGCAAACACGGCCAGCAGCGGCACGAACAGGAACAGCGTCAGGAAGGCCAGCGCCACGCCTATCAGCAAGGCACGCATCCAGACCGGCTCCAGCGTCGCCGCCGGCACGCGCGGCGCGCGCGCCACACCGGGGGCAAGCACCTGGTGATGAGTTGGGGCTATCGCAGCCATATCAAACCTTCTCCGCCTGACCGCGTTTGCGGGTCCATGCTTGCAGTAAATTAATCGTCAGCAGCATCAGGAACGAAGCCAGCAGCATCACCACCGCAATCGCGGTTGCACCGGCATAGTCGTATTGCTCCAGCTTGGTCACGATGAACAGCGGCGTGATTTCTGACACCATGGGCATGTTGCCGGCGATGAAAATGACTGAACCATATTCACCCGTCGCGCGCGCAAAAGCCAGCGCAAAACCAGTCAGCAAGGCTGGCAGTATGGTCGGGAAAATAACCTTGGCAAAAGTTTGCCAGTTGCTCGCACCCAGGCTGGCAGCGGCTTCTTCAAGCTCGCGCTCGGCATCTTCGAGCACTGGCTGTATCGTGCGCACGACGAATGGCAAGCCGATGAAGGTCAATGCAATCAGCACGCCGAGCGGCGTGAATGCCACCTTGATGCCTACAGCCTCCAGGTAACGACCCAGCCAGCCGTTGGGTGCATACAAGGCAGTCAAGGCGATGCCGGCCACGGCAGTCGGTAACGCAAACGGCAAATCAACCAGGGCATCGATGAATTTCTTGCCGGGGAAGGTATAGCGCACCAGCACCCAAGCCACGATGCCGCCGAAAAATGCATTGAAGAGCGCCGCCAGCAGC
>NZ_JAUSME010000042.1 GCF_030645555.1 Herminiimonas sp. | reverse complement strand
GACAGTTGAATTCAAGGACGGCACAACGCTGGCCGAACTGGTGGTCGAATACCCTATCGGCCATGCACGCCGCCGCAAGGATGGCATCCCGCTGCTGGAAGCCAAGTTCCGCACCAACCTGGCACGCCAGTTCCCGCCGCGACAGCAGCAGAAAATCCTGGAAGTGTCGCTCGATCAAAAGGCGCTGGAGGCAATGCCGGTCCATGAATATGTGGACCTGTACGTGATCTAGCCTTGTTACCAACCTATGCCTGGAACGTGTTCCAGGCATGGGCCGTCCCGCTATAAAAATAACATTACAAAAATAATATTGTTATCTGACCGGAGGAGACATACACATGAGTTTCGATGCAGCTGCATACGAAGCGTTTTATCGCCGTTCCATCGATGATCCGCACACATTCTGGGCCGAACAGGCGCAGCGTATTGAATGGCACCAGCCTTTCAAACAGACACTGGACTACAGCAAGCCGCCATTCACAAAATGGTTTGTCGGCGGCGAAACCAATCTTTGCCACAACGCCGTGGACCGCCATCTGGCGACCCGTGCCGGGCAGCCGGCACTGATTGCCATCTCCACCGAAACCGACACTGAAACGGTTTACACATTTGCGCAACTGCATGCGGAAGTCAATCGCTGCGCCGCGATGATGCAGGCGCTGGGCGTCAAGCAAGGCGATCGCGTGCTGATCTATATGCCTATGATTGCCGAGGCGACGTTCGCGATGCTGGCCTGCGCCCGCATCGGCGCCGTGCACTCAGTCGTGTTTGGCGGCTTTGCCGCAAACAGCCTCGCGACCCGCATCGACGATGCCGCGCCGGTATTGATCATCTCGGCCGATGCCGGTTCGCGCGCCGGCCGCGTGATGCCCTACAAGGTCTTGCTCGATGAAGCGATAGAACTGGCGCAACACAAACCGTCGCGGGTGCTGCTGGTCGATCGCGGCCTGGCGCCCATGAGCAAGGTAGCCGGACGCGACATCGACTACGCCACCCTGCGCCAGACCTGCCTGGATGCGGTGGTGCCGGTGGTATGGCTGGAATCGAATGCGCCGTCCTACATCCTGTATACGTCCGGCACCACCGGCAAGCCGAAAGGCGTGTTGCGCGATGTCGGCGGCTACGCAGTGGCGCTGGCCACTTCGATGGACCTGATCTTTTGCGGCAAGGCTGGCGAAACGTTTTTCTGCACCTCGGATATAGGCTGGGTGGTCGGCCACTCTTACATCGTCTACGGGCCCTTGTTGGCAGGCATGGCAACCGTGATGTATGAAGGCTTGCCGATCCGGCCCGACGCCGCGATCTGGTGGCAGATCGTCGAAAAGTACAAGGTGACGCGCATGTCGTCGGCGCCAACCGCAATCCGCGTGCTGAAAAAACAGCCGCTGGAACTGTTGAAAAAACACGATCTGTCCTCGCTCAAGGCGCTCTACCTGGCGGGCGAACCGCTGGACCAAACCACCTCCGACTGGATCTCCGGCGAACTGGGCGTACCGGTCATCGACAATTACTGGCAGACCGAAACCGGCTGGCCCATCATGTCGATCGCCAAGGGCGTCGGCGACAAGCCGACCCGGCCGGGCAGCCCCGGCATGCCGATTTACGGTTACAAGGTGAAGATCATCGACGAAACCACCGGCGAAGAATGCGGCGCCAATGAAAAAGGCGTGGTCGTCATCGAAGGGCCGTTGCCGCCCGGCTGTTTGCAAACACTGCACGGCGACGACGCGCGCTTTGTCGGCACCTACTGGCGCAACTTCAAGCGAGAACTGTATTCCACCTTCGACTGGGGCATACGCGATGCGGATGGCTATTACTTCATCCTCGGCCGCACCGACGATGTGATCAATGTCGCCGGCCACCGGCTGGGCACGCGCGAAATCGAGGAAAGCATTTCCAGCCATTGCAATGTTTCCGAAGTCGCCGTGGTTGGTGTCGAAGACCCGCTCAAGGGACAGGCAGCGGTCGCTTTCGTGATACTCAAGAATGCCGCGCCCGCAGCCACCCCGGCCGGCGCGCAAGCACTGGAAGCCGAGATCATGAAGGTCGTGGATCATTATCTGGGGCCGGTGGGGCGGCCGTCGCGCGTGCATTTTGTGGCGTCCTTGCCCAAAACCCGTTCCGGCAAACTGGTGCGCCGCGCCATCCAGTCGATTTGCGAAGGACGCGATCCGGGCGACCTGGCAGTGATAGAAGATCCGGCGGCGCTGCAGCAGATACGTGCGGCGCTGGCGGTGTTGCCGGTGTCGTAAATTTCGGAAAAAATCTGAACGTCAAATAAAAAAGCGCAACGTGCCTTGTCAGCACGCTGCGCTTTTTTTCATACTATGCTGCAGATCCCTTGTGTTGAATGAGGTATCAGCGCAACGTCAACAGATGTATTCTTGCGTTTCCCGGCAATAGCCTCGCCAGGGTATCGTTTGCAATGAAATTTCAGCTTGCACCAGCAATCCAAACCCAACACTTATTTGCTTCATGACGCCAGAACACATCGCACCAGCCATTGCAGGCAAACCGCTATCGCGTCTGGCCAAAGCCCTGTACGGGTTCGCCGGTGGCGTGTCCCTGCTACTGGGAGTGATCGGTATATTTTTGCCGGGATTGCCAACCACTCCCTTTGTTTTGCTGGCAGCGGTTTGCTTCGCGAAAGCGTCGCCGCGCGTACATCAATGGATGTTGCAGCATCGTCTGCTTGGTCCGATGCTGAGCAACTGGCAAGAGCACCACAGCCTGACGCGCCGAACCAAATCGGTGGCGATCATTTCGATGACGTTGATGATGAGTGTATCGATCTGGAGCTTTTCGGGTCGATTATGGCTGCAGGTTTTCTTGCTGGCATTGGGAGCAATCGGTGCTGCGATGGTGCTACGGATACCGACACGCGCTGACAACGCAGCGCCGCCACGCAATTAAATCGCAGGTCAAAATAGCAAAAGCGCAACGTGCCTGATCCGCACGTTGCGCTTTTCTTTCATACCATTCTGCCTATCCGGAACTGATCGCACGCTGAACGCGCACGATCAGCAACCATCCTGTCGGCTTACTTCTGCGAATCGCGGATGCGTTCGATCAGCAAATCGCCGAATTTCGAAGTCGATATCTTGCCGCCCAGATCCACAGTGCGGCCGCTTTCGGTGCTGAGAACCGCATCGATCGCATTGCGCAGGATTGCGCCTTCCTTGTCCAGACCCTTGTGTTCCGCCATCAGCGCAGCCGCCAGCAACAATGCGGTCGGATTAGCCATGCCCTTGCCGGCGATGTCCGGTGCCGAACCATGTACTGCCTCAAAGATCGCTGCGTCTTCACCGATGTTGGCACCCGGCGCCATGCCGAGGCCGCCGACCAGGCCGGCGATTTGATCCGACAGGATGTCGCCGAACAGGTTGGTGGAAACGATCACGTCGAACTGCCATGGATTGAGCACCAGCTGCATAGCGCAGGCATCGACGATGCGGTCGTTGATTTCCAGACGATCCGCATATTCGGCGCCGATTTGCTGCGCGGTTTCGAGGAACAGGCCGGTCAGTGCTTTCAAGACATTGGCCTTGTGCACGATCGTGACTTTTTTGCGGTTGTTGCGCACTGCATATTCAAAAGCGAACCTGGCGATGCGACGGCTGCCGGCGCGAGTGTTGATGCCGGTGGCCATGGCCACCGCGTGCGGGTCGCCATCGATAGGCACGTAATGTTCATGGCCGACATACAAGCCTTCCAGGTTTTCACGCACCAGCACCAGATCGATGTTTTCATAACGGCCGCCGGGCACGATGGTGCGGGCAGGACGCACGTTGGCGTACAGCTGAAAGGTTTCGCGCAGGCGTACATTGACTGAACGGAAGCCGCCGCCGATAGGCGTCGTCAACGGGCCTTTCAGTGCGAGGCCGGTGCGGCGGATGCTGTCGAGCGTGGTTGCCGGCAGCAGGTCGCCGCTGGTTTCCAGTGCATTCATGCCGGCCTGGTGTTTTTCCCATGTGAATGGATTGCCCAGGGCATCGAACACGCGCTCCACCACATCGACGATTTCCGGTCCTATGCCGTCGCCGGGGATCAGGGTGGCGGGAATTTTTTTCTGGGTAGCGTAGTTCGTCATGTTCGGGTCCAATGAAGTGGTCAGAGAGAGAAGAGCGCCTGAAATAGTGCGTTAGCGCATAAAACCATCAGTTTATCGCTATATGCCGTCATGAGCGACCCTCGCCGATGAATTTTTCACATGCCGGCTGCAACAATATGAAATTGCCTTGTGCGCTATAGTAACGGCGGCTATTACGCGCTGCCGGGCCATAGTGGATTTTTACTGCCAGGCAGTGCTGCTTGATTCATTTCACTGAGTCATTTCACTGACTCATTTTATAGATTCATTTCATTAACCAATTGGAGATCCCGGATGGAAATCAAAGTAACAAAAGGCGCAGGCAAGCTGCAACACATCGTCGAAGCAGGTCCGCACAAGCTGATCGCCGATGCACCATCCGCCTTCGGCGGCGAGGATGCCGGTTTCGTGCCGCATGATTTGCTGGCAGCAGCACTGGGCGCATGCACCGCAGTGACACTGAACATGTATGCCGGCCGCAAGCAAATGCCGCTGGAAAAAGTAGACGTGACGGTCGTTGCGGTGGAGCAGGATGGCGTCTATGTCTTCAACCGCAGCCTGCAATATTATGGCGACTTGAGCGCCGAGCAAAAAGACAGCCTGACTGCCATCGCCAATAAATGCCCGGTACACAAGGCGCTCTCCGGCGACATCAAGATCATCACGCAATCCAACTGATATGGATACCGACCATAGCGCACTGGAAACCGTCGTCGTCCCGCGCACGCGCGACCTCGGCGACAACTTTGAAGTACGTCGCGCCTTGCCGACGACACAAAAGCGCATGGTCGGACCTTTCGTATTTCTGGATCAGATGGGCCCGCATACCTTTATTGCCGGACGCGGGCTGGATGTGCGGCCGCATCCGCACATAGGCCTGGCGACTGTCACCTATTTGTACGACGGTGAAATCGTGCATCGCGACAGCCTGGGCTCGCTGCAAACCATACAGCCCGGCGCAGTCAACTGGATGACGTCCGGCAGCGGCATCGTGCATTCGGAACGCACCGGCGCTGCATTGCGTGCGCAGGGTTCATCGCTATACGGCTTGCAGTGCTGGGTCGCGCTGCCGAAGAAATATGAAGAAACCGATCCAGCCTTTGAACATACGGCAGCGGATCAATTGCCGATTATCGAAGGCGATGGCGCCAGCGCAAAAATCATTGCCGGCAGTTTTTTCGGCAAGCAATCGCCGGTCGCCACCCTGTCCGACCTGTTCTATGTGGATGTGCAGCTGCAGGCTGGCGCAAGGCTGGATGTACCTGCCGAATACCCCGAACAAGCAATGTATGTGATCGAAGGCCAGCTTGATCTGGGGCGCGATGGCATCTTCAATGCCGGACAATTGCTGGTGCTGAAAGCCAATACCGCCGTCACGCTGCGTGGCGCCGGGCCCGGCGTGACCAAGCTCATGCTGCTGGGTGGCGAACCCATGGATGGCTCGCGTTACCTGATGTGGAATTTTGTATCCAGTTCGGTCGACAGACTGGAACAGGCGCGGGAAGATTGGCGGGAACGTCGTTTTGCCGAGGTGCCGGGCGAAACCGAATTCATCCCCATGCCGGACATCCCCGGCAAGCCGGTCGGCTATCCCTGATACAAGGTACAAACATAGCGCGTACACACAAGGCGTCAGCGATTTTTACAATATCTGTGACTCAAAATCGATGCGGTGCATTGCTGTACTGATCACTGCACCCTGCTGTCCAGTTGTTCATAGACGGCATAGGCTATGCGCGTCAGTTCACCCTTGTTGATGCCGCCCGATAGCGCATAACCGAACTTGCCGTCTATCCAGTAAAACACATTGACCGCGCCTTGCTGCGCAAAGCGGAAGCCGGTGTCCTTGCTCTTGGCCTGATCGGTGGATACATACAGCGTCAGGCGCTGGCCGCCGGCTTCCTGGTACATGAATTGCGCAACCGGACTGCCGCTTTCTCCCGGCAGCAAGCGACCGCCTATCAATTCATAACCCAGCTTGCCCAGCTTGGGCGGGCGCATCGTCGCACCGGTGCGTTTGGATAACCACTTGACCAGTTGCTCTTCCTGATCGGCGCCGATTTCTACCGGATGGCGCGCGTCCGGCGCGTAGACGCCATGCGCAATCGCCGCCTGGCGCGCAAGCCCGGAAACCGTGATCAAGCCGTTCGCATTTGTCAGCGGGGATTTCGCCAGCAGCGCGGGCTGCAGCTTGCTGTGCAGCATCCAGCCGCCGGCACCGCTGCACAGCGCAATCAGCAAGCCGGCCGCGTAGCGCCGCCACTGCACCGGTACATCCATCACGCCCGCAGTCAGGCGCGCCGGCACCGGTTCGTCGAGCACCGGATTGAACAGTGCGCGCAAACCATCATTCTGTCCGCGATAGGCAGCTATGCGCGCCAGCTCTTCCGGCCGCGCTGCCAGATAGGCGGCGATTTCCTCACTACGCGCCTGGCTCAGGAAACCATCGACGTAGGCTTGCAGGTCTGCTTCGGTAACGACAAGCTGATTCATTTGACGACCTTTAATTGCGATACCAGCGATCGCCCTTCCATTTGTGCGCGCAATTTTTGCCGCGCGCGCGACAGGCGCGACATCACCGTGCCTATCGGCAAACCCAGCGCAGCGGCGACTTCGTCATACGTCATTTCTTCGAGCGCCACCAGCAACAGGATTTCGCGTTGCTCGACTGGCAGTGCGTGCAAGGCAGTAGCCAGGTCGCGCAACTCCAGGCCATCGTCCTGCGTCGCCTTGAGCGCCGGTATCGGTGTGTCGTCGTCCAGCACTTCAGTTGCTATGCGTGGGCGACGGACCTGATCGATATGCAGGTTGTGCATGATGCCGAACAGCCAGGCGCGCATGTCGCTGCCGCGCTGCCAGGACGACAGCTTCTTCCAGCCGCGCTCCATCGTGTCCTGCACCAGGTCGTCGGCGCCCGTGCGATCACCCAGCAGCGCACGGGCGTAACGGCGAAGACGAGGAATACAGGCGATCAAGCGATCGCGCTCATCCTGCATGGCAGATTTCACGACAGCGATGGCTCAGCGACGCTCAGTCCTTGACCACGTGCCAGACATCCTTGAGGTTGTCGCCGTTGCGGTCGCCGGCTTTCGTGTCGGAGGCAAACTGGTACAGCGGCTTGCCCTTGTAAGCCAGTTGCGCCGAACCATCGTCGCGCGTTACCAGCGAGTACGGTGCGGCAGGCTTGACATCCTTGGCTGAAACCGGTGGCCAGTTGGCTGCGCAAGGGCCGTTGCAAGTGCTTTTGCCGCTGTCTGCAACATCCTTGTCGTAGGTATAGACCGTCATGCCGGCGCTGGTGACGAGGATGCCGTCGGCTTTCTTGACTGGCACGCTTTGCGCAAAAGCCGTGCTTGAAACCAGCAGGGTGACGGACAACAGCAGATGGGAGAGTTTCATTTTGAGCTTCCTTTTCGATAGATGGATCAAATGGGCGCAGCGATCAACAAGTGCTGCCCCTGGTCGTCGTGCACCATGTGCGTCAGAAAAACCCGCAATGCGCTGACATGGAGGTAAACGATGCTGTGGCAGGTTTATTCCACGGAAACGAAAATATTTTTTCCTCGCGTATTGCTGACGACAAGTTACACCCGCAGACGCAATGGCGCCACTGCTGCCTGCCGGCAATCGTTCAAGCCCTGTCGAGCAAGCCTTGCGCGACTTCCCAGGCCTGCATCGCGGCGTCCGGATTGCCAGCGATGTGGGCGGCGTCGATGGCGCCGTCGAGCAGCATGCCGATTTGCGCAGCCAGCCTGGGCGCACGCGCGCCCTGTGTTTCTGCCAGCAGGCTGGCGATGTAGTCGATGATCAGCTGCTTGTGCAGCGCCGATATTTTATGGGCCGGGTTCTTGCGGTCGTGAAACTCGGCCGCCGCATTGATGAACATGCAGCCGTTGAAATCCTTGCGCCTGAACCACTGCTCATGCCAGACAAACAGGGCGCGGATTTTTTCCGGCGCGCTTGCTTGCTGATCGACATAAGCCATCAGCGATGCGCGAAAGAAGAGATCGCGCTGCGTCAACACTTCGAGTATCAAATCCGACTTGGACTTGAAGTACTTGTACATCGTCATCTTGGCGATGCCTGCGTCGGCAATGATGCGGTCTATGCCGACGGCCGTGTAGCCGCCTTGCGCGAACAACTCTGTCGCCGTCTTCACCAGCATTGCACGTTTATCCAGCATCGTTTTCCCTCGTCATGTTTATGCGGCAGTAAAAACCAGCGCTTGCAGGCAGCCGGCCTTCGCGTATATATTATACAGATCTGTCTAGTTTTGAAAGACGGCAGATCTCAACTCCTCAACTTCTTGGGCGGCATAGATGAATACATTTTTTGCAAAAATGCGCGGCGGTGCAGATGTGCCGCCGCGCCCGGGCTTCCGGCATGTTGCACTTTCCTGGCTGGGCGGCTTCCTGGCGATTGCAGCCGTCGCGATCGCCACTGACATCAGCCATCTGCCGCTGGTACTGGGTTCCTTCGGCGCCAGCTGCGTGCTGGTATTCGGCTTCCCGGAGAGTCCGTTTTCGCAACCGCGCAATGTAATAGGCGGCCACTTCCTGTCTTCGCTGATAGGCCTGGCCTGCCTGACCCTGTTCGGCGCGCACTGGTGGAGCATGGCGCTGGCGGCAGGCACTGCCATCGCCGTGATGCAGCTAACGCGCACCGTGCATCCGCCTGCCGGCTCCAATCCGGTGATCGTAATGCTGTCGGCGCCAGCCTGGAATTTCCTGCTGACGCCGACGCTGCTGGGCGCCGTGATACTGATGATCGTGGCGCTTGTCTTCAACAACATACCGAAGGAACGCGCCTATCCAAAATACTGGTTCTGACCTACTGGCTCTAACATCAACGCGCGATAAAAAACCCGGTCCGCCCTGCTGCGCGATCGGGTTTTTTATCGTGCCCACATCTGCATAAAATTCCAGCGATGCTGCTTCATCCTTTTTCAAAACACCATCATCGATGCAGGCGCTGCACCTGACTGGACGACGCGTAAGTAGTAACCACACGTCTGATAAGTACTATCCACACCCTCTCATAAGTACTAGCCGCAACAGCATTAAGTGCTATCCACAATTCCCATTTTTTATCGCCGCGTGAATACGTGATATCCACAATCTGTATATCTCGGCTTCTTAACTTGAAGCATAGCAACTGAACCCCTGTTCTCTGATAGTAGCGTCGTTGAATTAAATAAACACGGGATCGCATGCACGGCATCAGATGAGTTACGAGCTTTTCTGACGGATGGATGCGGTTGCAAATGATCGGATTGAATCAGTTGTTTATTGCAACGAGCGCACGAAGTACTACGACGTGCATTTCCATACTTGAGAGTTGAGAGAAGGCAAAAATGAATCAAGCAACTGCGCGGCCAGCATCATTCCGCTGGACACAATTAGTATTGGGCATCGTCGCCATGGCGATGATTGCAAACTTGCAGTACGGTTGGACACTGTTCGTCGACCCTATCGCTGCAAAACACGGCTGGAGTCGCGCTGCGATCCAGGTCGCATTCACGATTTTCGTGCTGACTGAAACATGGCTGGTGCCTATCGAAGGCTGGTTCGTCGATAAATTCGGCCCGCGTCCAGTCGTCATGGTCGGCGGCATCCTGTGCGGCCTCGGCTGGTTCATCAACTCGTTTGCTGATTCACTGCCATTGTTGTACCTGGCTGCAGTCGTCAGCGGCATCGGCGCTGGCGCTGTGTACGGCACCTGCGTTGGTAACGCATTGAAATGGTTCCCGGACCGTCGCGGCCTGGCTGCCGGCTTGACCGCTGCCGGTTTCGGCGCTGGTTCCGCCATCACCATCATCCCTATTTCCGTCATGATCGCCAACCGCGGCTACCAGGATGCATTCCTGTACTTCGGTATCGGCCAGGGCATCATCGTGGTGCTGGTTTCGCTGTTCCTGTTCCGCGCTCCGGAACACAAGAAAGGCGATGCAGTTGCCAACGTCCAGCAAACCAAACGCGACTACAAGCCTAGCGAAGTATTGCGTGAACCGGTTTTCTGGATCATGTATGCGATGTTCGTGATGGTTGCAGCCGGCGGCTTGATGGCTACTGCGCAACTGGGTTCGATCGCACGTGACTTCAAGGTGTTCGACGTTCAAGTCAGCATGATGGGCCTGACCCTGCCGGCGCTGACATTTGCCCTGGCTATCGACCGCGTCCTGAACGGCTTGACCCGTCCATTCTTCGGCTGGGTATCGGATCAGATCGGTCGCGAACCAACCATGTTCATCGCGTTTGCGATTGAAGCAGTCGGCATCCTGGCCCTGTTCCACTACGGCCACAACCCATTCGCTTTCGTTATCCTGACCGGTATCGTGTTCTTTGCATGGGGCGAAATCTACTCGCTGTTCCCATCGACTTGCGCTGATACCTTCGGCAGCAAATTCGCCACCGCCAATGCTGGCTTGCTGTACACCGCCAAAGGCACCGCTTCGTTGCTGGTTCCACTGTCGGCAGTATTGGCATCGGCAACCGGTGGCTGGTATGCAGTGTTCCTGGTCGCCAGCGGATTGAACGCTACGGCAGCCTTGATGGCATGGTTTGTATTGAAACCTATGCGCGCAAAACACATGAGCAAACCGGCCTTGCCTGAATAAGGCAGCCCATGCGGCATCATTAATCCCTGCAGTCTTTCCAGACCGGCCTCGCGCCGGTCTTTTTTTTGCCTGAAATTCAGTGCTGTTTGCCGCCATCAACAAAAAGGAAGGCAGTTCCCCCTTACAGTTCCTGCAAGCATTTGCGCAAGGCGGCACTCACAGCCGCCGGCTGTTCCAGTGCCGACAGGTGACCGCAGTGCTCGATGATGGTCAAGCTCGCACCCGGTATCAGGGCTTGCATTTCTTCGTGCACCTCCAGCGGCGTGACCTTGTCTTCCCGCCCGCACAATAGCAGCGTCGGGCACTGGATCAAGTGCAGCGAAGGACGGCTGTCGATGCGCGACATGATCGCGCGCTGCTGCCGTGCGAATGCATCCTTGCCGATACGCGCGGCCATCTCCCTGACCGGGTCGGCGATAGCCGCAACGCCCACATGCGCCGGATGCAGCAGTTTCGGCAACAGGGTTTGCGTCACGGCTGGAAAATCCGTTTCCGCCAGCGCCATCAGAGTGTGCCGTCCTGCAGTCGCTTCCGGCGTGTCGGCACGTGCGCTGGTATCGAGCAAGGCGAGCGCCAGCACGCGTTCCGGGGCTTGCCGCATCACTTCAAGCGCAACATAACCGCCCATAGACAAACCGGCCAGTACAAACGGACCGTCCGGCGCCTGTTCCAGCACGTCGGCCGCCAGTGCAGCAATTGTGTCGCTGCGCGTGATGTCTGCAACAACAACCCTGGCGATGGATGACAGCGTCTCGACTTGATGCTGCCAAAGTCGCGCATCGTTCAACAAGCCCGGCAGCAACACAAGGTTGACGGATTGAGGCGTGGACATGGATGATCTCCTGTTGAGCACTGCATGATGGGATATGGATGGACGATGGCTGGCTTCATCCGTCTGACATGCGCAAGACTGGCGACGTTCCCTCGGGCATCGCAATCCATCTTTTGCCGCGACTAAGTGGGGCAGCGCGCTCACTTGGCCCATAACTTCAGGTAGCATAGCCCGATCACCAATGCTGCCTCTTGCCAGGCCATCCATCAGATGAATTATCCGGAAATCAGACAAAAAACCTTCCTGCTGCTGCTGGTTGCCTTCTCGATCGCCTTCCTGGTCATCCTGCTGCCGTTTTACGGCGCGGTGTTCTGGGCTATCGTACTGGCGATCCTGTTTGCGCCCTTCCATCGCAAGCTGCTGATCAAGACGCATCAGCGCGCCAATCTGGCCGCCCTTGCAACGCTGGTCATCTGCCTGGTCGTGGTGATCATCCCGCTGGTCCTGATTTCGATTTCACTGGTGCAGGAAGCATCGCTGCTATACAACAACATCCGCTCGGGCCAGATCAATTTCGGCCTGTTCTTTCAAAAGGTAGTGGATGTATTGCCGGGCTGGATGGTGAATGTACTCGAACGCTTCGGCCTGAGTAATATTACTGCGCTGCAGGAGAAGCTGACGACTACCGCTGTGCAAGGCAGTGAATTCCTGACCAAGCAAGCCATCAGCATAGGTCAAAACACCTTCAACTTCTTGGCCAGCTTTACCATCATGCTGTACATCCTGTTCTTCCTGCTGCGCGATGGCGATGCGCTGGCCGTGCGCATCAAGCAGGCAGTGCCCCTGAATACCGAACTCAAGCGCACGCTGTTCCATAACCTGACCACCGCCATACGCGCGACGGTCAAGGGCAATATCATCGTCGCTGCCGCGCAGGGCGCGCTGGGCGGCATCGCATTCTGGTTCCTCGGCGTGCAAGGCGCCTTGCTGTGGGCGGTGCTGATGGCCTTTCTTTCCTTGCTGCCGGCAGTCGGTGCAGCCCTGGTCTGGGTACCGGTGGCGGTTTACTTTCTGTTGACCGGCGCGATCTGGCAAGGCGTGACGCTGGTTGCATTCGGAGTGCTGGTGATCGGCCTGATCGACAATATCCTGCGCCCTATCCTGGTCGGCAAGGATACCCAGCTGCCGGATTTCATCGTGCTGATTTCCACCGTCGGCGGCATGGCCTTGCTGGGCTTGAACGGCTTTGTCATCGGCCCGGTCATCGCCGCGGTTTTCATCACGCTATGGGAACTGTTTTCTGCAGAAAACCAAAAACAGGAAACCAATAAACAGCATAGACCCGATTGAATCAGGCTTGATCTGCTTAAGCACTCCGCGATTTTTTGTGTCCAGCCTGCGTCTTCTTTTGCTCGGCATGTTTATTCTGCAGATATAAATATTGCCCGAGAACAGAAGCAAACAGCAACAGCAGGTTGGTCAGTACAAACACCCAGTTTTCCACAGCGAAGCTATAAATTACAAAACCGAACGATGCGCTGATCTGTCCGATGAAAAGCCATTTGGACACGCCAGTGCTGGCTTTGCTGCGCCACTGCTTCCATACCTGGGAAGACACTGTTAGCAACAGTATCAACGCACTTGCCCAGCCTATCGCCTCGACCATCATTGCAATATCAATGTCCCGGTCTCTCAATATTCAGGAAAGAATTTCAAAACACCTTGCTGTCGCGCTTGGTCGGTGTCTTGGCATGCTTGTGCGCCTCGTCAGCTTGCTCCGAAGTGAGTTCTGTCGGCGGATCAGGTAGTTCTTCGCTATCGATCAGGTTGCTGATCCCGGAATTGCCGTCGATGTGGCTTTGCTCGCCGCTGGCATCGTGGTTGTCGTTGATGCCGCCATTTTTCTTGCTCATTTTTATTTCCTCAACTGTTCTGTATTGCCGGCACCCGACAGGTGCCGGCAACGACATCAGGCTGGCATGTACATCAGTTCTTCCTTGCGCTCCATCATTTCCACCGCAAGTCCTTCCAGATCCATTTTTGTTTTTCTGGCCTTCGGAAACATTTCCGTCTCTTCTTCTTCAACGTGGTGATCGATGTACTCGCCGAGCACCTTTACCTTGGCGTCGTACATAGGATCATCACCGGACATTTGCTCGATCTGTGCAATCAGGTCTTTCGCGGTCGCATGCTCGACCTCGGCCTCATTGAGTAAATCATCGTCCTTGATAGCGTCACGTGCGGCCGGGTAAAAAATTTCTTCTTCCACGGTGGCGTGCACCGTCAACTCTACGCAAATTTGCATCGCGACATCAACCTTGCCGTCGACATCATCCTTCTTGGCCAGCTTTTCATATTCCTTGAAAAGCTTTTTCACTTTCTTGTGATCGTCCATCAACAAAGTCACCGCATCAGGACCGGCTGCCGTGGTAGCAGATTTGGCTGGTGATTTCCTGGCTGGCTTGGCATTCGATTTAGTTGCAGTTGTCATCATGACTCCCGGGGTAAATATTAATGTGTAGTCGGGCCAGCAATCATGCTGCTCTTGCCCGAAGTTTGCAGATGCCGGATTTACTCAATTTGCAAACCCGTATCCGTCGATTAATGTAGCTTCCACCTGCGGACAGGCGTATCAGACAGCGACTTCAGTTGATGTAAGAAAATGCGCTCTTGCCGCGCTTCAACACCCCGGATTGTGCAAGCTGCCGGGTAAATCTGCGACAATCCCGGTATGAACCTATCCCCGTCTCAGGCAGCAGAGCCATTGCTGCATACCGCTTTTTATAAATTCGCCGCGCTCGCCGATCCAGACGCTGTCGTCACGCGTTTGCGTGAACTGACGCATGATTTGCTCGGCAGCATCCTGGTGGCTGAAGAAGGCATCAATGGCGTGCTGGCCGGCACCAGGGCCGCAGTTGATGCGTTCGAGCAAGCATTACGCACTGACGCAGTTTTTGACGGCAAGTTTGCCGATATAGCATTCAAGCGCAGCGCCTGCAAGACGTCACCGTTTGCGCGCATGAAGGTGCACCGGAAATCGGAAATCGTTTATCTCGGTGTCGACGATGTCGATGCCGTCAGCAAGACCGGCATCGATGTCAGCCCGCAAGAATGGCGCGAATTGATAGTGCAAGACGATGTCGTCGTCATCGACAATCGCAACAGCTTTGAATACAAGCTGGGCAAATTCAGGAATGCGATCGACCCCGGCGTCGACAACTTCCGCGATTTTTCCGCCTATATAGAAGAACATGTGCCGCAATGGCAAAGCGAAGGCAAGCGCGTCGCAATGTATTGCACCGGTGGCATACGCTGCGAAAAAACCAGCGCGTGGATGCTGGACATGGGCGTGCCGGTGTACCAGCTCGAAGGTGGCGTGCTCAATTATTTCCAGGCCATGCCGGATGCGGAAAAAGACTGGGAAGGCGAATGCTTCGTCTTCGACAACCGCATCGCACTCGATACCAAATTGCAGGAAACCGGCACCACGCTGGAAGATGTCTACGGCGGCGTACCCGAATGGGAATGGCGCCTGCAACGCGCCAGGCGGCTGGACGAAGACAGCGAGTGAATGCCGCCCCAGCCAGCAGGAATGGGGTCGGCCCCAGCAGCGTCGCCCTGCCGCCCGGGCCATGGCAGACCATCATCGATTTCCTGGCTGAACAATTCCCGGCGATCCCGCGCAGCACATGGCAGGAAAGGATGGCGCGCGGCGAGGTGCTCGATGCTGGCGGCCAGATCCTGCACCCGGCCAGCCCTTACAGACCCAACAGCAAGATCTTTTACTACCGCAGCCTGCCGGCCGAACCGCGCATCCCTTTCGAGGCAGTGGTGCTGTATCAGGATGACTATCTGGTTGTCGCGGACAAGCCGCACTTCCTGCCGGTGACGCCGGCCGGGCGCTATCTGCAGGAAACCCTGCTGGTGCGCCTGAAGCGTGCGCTCGGCATCGATACGCTCGCGCCCATGCACCGGATAGACAGGGAAACCGCCGGCCTGGTGCTGTTTACGATACAGCCGCACACGCGCAATGTTTATCAAACGCTGTTCCGCGAGCGCGCCGTCAGCAAGCAGTATGAAGCGATCGCGCCGCTGCGCGCCGACCTGGCCTTGCCCACCGTGTATCGCAGCCGCCTGATCGAAAGTCCAACCTTCATGAAAATGGAAGAGGTCGCAGGCGAGGCGAATGCAGAAACCGCCATTGAATTGCTGGAAACCAAAGGCGCGCTCGGGCGCTACCGCCTGCATCCGGTCAGCGGCCAGAAGCACCAGCTGCGCGCGCACATGGCGGCGCTCGGCATCCCTATCGTCAATGACCGCATTTATCCCGAGCTGTATCCGGATGAAGGCGCGGCACAGGATTACAGCCAGCCGCTGAAATTACTGGCGCAAGCGATACGCTTCATCGATCCGCTTTCCGGCCAGGTGCGTGAGTTTGCAAGCCGGCAAGGCCTGCAGTTTTAACCGACACGACAGTCAGAACGTCTGGGCGACGGCTACTCAGGCAGCACGCTGCAATCGACGCGGCTCATCTGCTGCGACAGATGGACGGATGCTCGCCAGCCATTGCGGATGCGCATGCGCCGAGGTCCACGCCGCCAGATGCAGCTGCGACAGATACAGCGGATCGGCCAGCAGACTATTTTTTTGCGCATCCGCCAGCGCGTCCGGGCCACTCAGCAAGGCGGTTTGCACCAGCTCGGCACTGATACTTTGCGCCGCAGCAGAACGTCGCAGGTGCAGCTTGCCGCTGGCGCACACCACTGCGTTGAAAGCCGGATCGACCACCGCATGCACAAAGTCGGGTAGCGCCGGCGTCGCCTTCACATGCGCAACGGTCGCCAGCAGTTCTGCCGGCGGCTCGGCTTCTTCCGGGATCAGGAACAGTTTCTGGCGACGAAAGCGCAAGCCATTCGACACCTTGCTGGAAAATATCGAGACAGGTATCGCCAGCGCCAGCGAACCGACGATGGGCAATAACCAGGGCAGGAAAGTCGGATTAAGCCAGAAAATCGCAGCGCCCCACGCCAGGCCCAGCAGCGTATGCAAACCGTGATGACGGAAAGCTTCGCGCGGACTGGTTTCCGCATCTTCGCGCGGCGGCGATTTCCAGCGCAGCGCCCAGCCCATGAATGCGGCAATCACGAAGTGCGTGTGGAACAACATGCGCACCGGCGCCAGCAGCATCGAGAACAGCATTTCGATGAGCATGCTGATCACCACGCGGATGCGACCGCCGAACTGTTTTGCTCCCTGCATGCAAATCAGCACGATGCTGAGGATTTTCGGCAGGAACAACAGCGTCGCCGTTGCGCTGAACAGGGCCAGCGCCTTCTCCGGATGCCATTGCGGCCAGATCGGGAACAGTTGCCACGGCTCGGTGAAATAGGCCGGCGCGGTCAGCGTATGCTGCGCCAGCAAGCCGGTAGACAGGATCAGGAACAGGAACCATAGCGGCGCCGACAGATACGCCATCACGCCGGTGACGAACACAGCGCGATGCACGGAGTGCATGCCACGCGACAGGAACAGGCGGAAGTTCATCAGATTGCCCTGGCACCAGCGACGATCGCGCTTCAATTCATCCAGCAGGTTGGGCGGCATTTCTTCATAACTGCCATCCAGATCGTAGGCGATCCACACCTTCCAGCCGGCACGCCGCATCAAGGCCGCCTCGATGAAATCGTGCGACAGGATTTCACCGGCGAACGGCCCCTTGCCCGGCAACAGCGACAGGGCGCAATGTTCAATGAAAGGTTGCACGCGGATGATCGCGTTATGCCCCCAGTAATGCGATTCGCCGAGCTGCCAGTAATGCAGGCCAGCGGTAAACAGGGGGCCGTAGACGCGCGTGGAAAATTGCTGGATACGTGCATACAGCGTGTCGCGCCCGGCCGCGCGCGGTGCGGTCTGGATGATGCCGGCATCTGGATTGGCTTCCATCGCCTGCACCAGCCGGCCCAGGCAATCGCCGCTCATCACGCTATCGGCATCCAGCACGACCATGTAGCGATAGTTATTGCCCCAGCGCCGGCAAAAGTCGTCGATGTTGCCGCTCTTGCGACGCACGCGGCGCTGGCGGCGGCGATAGAAGATGCGACCGAAGCCGTCGACCGCCTTGCCCAGCGCCGCCCATGCAGCAAGCTCGGCGGCGCAGATGTCGCTATTGCCGCTGTCGCTCAGGATGAAAAAATCGAAGTTATCCAGCTGGCCGGTTTTCTGCACCGATTCATAGGTCGCGCGCAGCCCGGCAAACACGCG
>NZ_JAUSME010000013.1 GCF_030645555.1 Herminiimonas sp. | reverse complement strand
AGCAACAAAGTCGCGTCGCCACCGTCGTCGAGGATCATGTTCGTGTATTCGCCGTTCGGCCACTCGAAAATGCGATGCGTGAAATCCCAGTACTCGTCCAGGTTTTCGCCCTTGAATGCGAACACCGGCGTGCCGTTGGCGGCGATCGCGGCGGCTGCGTGGTCCTGGGTCGAATAGATGTTGCACGAGGCCCAGCGCACCCGCGCGCCGAGCGCTTCCAGGGTATGGATCAGCACGGCGGTCTGGATCGTCATGTGCAGCGAACCGGTGATGCGCGCGCCTTTCAGCGGCTGGCTGGCGGCGAATTCTTCACGAATCGCCATCAGGCCCGGCATTTCGGTTTCGGCAATGCGGATTTCCTTGCGACCCCAGTCGGCAAGGCCGAGATCGGCTACGAAGAAATCCTGGTTGGCATTCGGGGAAGTACTGCTTGCAGATGCGGCGCTCATCACGCGCTCCTTTCGTAAGAAAAAAGTGACGTGAGCGCCGTTGCATATTGACAATACCAAGCCTGGCAGGCAGAAAGCCTGTCGCAACGCTCCTTGGCACGGCCGCTATTCTAATCGAAAGCAGGGCTGCGCGTCATCCCGCACCACCGGCCCGGCATGCGGCCGACGAACCAGGCGGCAATTGCATAGGCCAAGCCGCCGGCGGCGCCCAGTGCATGCGCCTGGGTAATGACGACGACGCCTGTCATCGACAGAGCCGGGCTCGCCACACCCAGGGCTTCGGACAGCAGTTTGCCGGCCAGCGCCAGCAGGGACAGTGCCCACCAGATGCGTGCCTCGCCTGCTATCGCCGCCGGCCGCAACAGCAGCAACAGCGCCGAGCCCGCCCAGATGCCATGAAGTACGCCCGACAGTCCGGCATAGCGCTGAAGTTCCGGCATCGACAACCAGAGGCCGGCCGACACCGCAACGGCGCTGGCCAGCAGGAGGCCGACCGCATGGCAGGCCGGCAGGCGCTGCCAGAGCAGTTCGCACAGCAACAGCAGTCCCGCCAGGTTGAACAGGAGATGCCAGCCATTGACATGGACCAGATGCGCGCTCAGCAAGCGCCAAAACTGGCCGTCCAGCAGTGCCTGGCGATCATAGGCGAACACGCGCAGCGATTGCGGAAGCAGCGCCAGCAGGATTGCCAGCAGGCATAGCAACAGGCACAGGCGCCAACTGCCCGCACCGGTCACGCCCATCCCGGCAGCCTTCAT
>NZ_JAUSME010000011.1 GCF_030645555.1 Herminiimonas sp. | reverse complement strand
ACCGAGCGCGGCATGCGCTTGCAAGCACATGCCGGATGATGCCCGGTTATATTTATATGAACCTTAGTTCTTGGTTTGATCAACCAGTTTGTTTTTTGCAATCCAAGGCATCATCGCGCGCAGTTTGGCGCCGACTTCTTCGATTTGATGCTCGGAAGTCAAACGACGACGGGAGATCAGCGTAGGTGCGCCAGCCTTGTTTTCCAGGATGAAGCTCTTCGCGTATTCGCCGGTTTGAATGTCTTTCAGGCATTGGCGCATTGCGTTTTTGGTGTCTTCAGTCACGATGCGTGGGCCGGTGACGTATTCGCCGTATTCTGCATTGTTCGAGATCGAGTAATTCATGTTGGCGATGCCGCCTTCATAGATCAGATCGACGATCAGTTTCAGTTCGTGCAGGCATTCGAAGTAAGCCATTTCCGGAGCGTAACCAGCTTCGGTCAAGGTTTCGAAACCAGCTTTGATCAGTTCAACTGCGCCACCGCACAGAACAGCTTGTTCGCCGAACAGATCGGTTTCTGTTTCTTCACGGAAGTTGGTTTCGATGATGCCGGCACGACCGCCGCCGTTAGCCATTGCGTACGACAAGGCGATGTCGCGTGCGACGCCCGATTTGTCCTGGTACACAGCGATCAGGTGAGGCACGCCGCCGCCTTGGGCGTAAGTACCGCGCACTGTGTGGCCTGGTGCCTTAGGTGCAATCATGATGACGTCCAGATCGGCACGTGGCACGACTTGACCGTAATGCACGTTGAAGCCGTGTGCGAATGCCAGCACTGCGCCTTGCTTAGCGTGTGGTGCGATGTTTTCGTTGTAGACCTGTGCGATGTTTTCATCCGGCAGCAAGATCATGATGACGTCAGCAGCCTTGACTGCGTCATTGACTTCAGCAACCTTCAGGCCGGCTTTCGCTACTTTGTCCCATGAAGCGCCGCCTTTGCGCAGACCGACCGTTACTTTGCAGCCGGAGTCGTTCAGGTTTTGCGCATGTGCGTGGCCTTGCGAACCGTAACCGATGATGGCAACGTTTTTACCTTTGATCAGCGACAGATCACAATCTTTATCGTAGAAAACTTTCATGATGTTCCTAAATGATGTTGTTGGTATGAATTTGAATGAATGAAAATGAATTGCTTAAACTTTGAGTATGCGTTCGCCGCGGCCTATGCCGGAGCTGCCGGTACGGACAGTTTCCAGTATCGCCGTGCGATCGATAGACTCGATAAATGCGTCGAGTTTGGTTTTGTTGCCGGTCAACTCGATAGTATAAGTCTTGTCCGTGACGTCAATGATGCGGCCGCGGAAAATATCCGCAGTACGTTTCATTTCTTCACGTTCCTTGCCGACGGCCCGTATCTTGATGAGCATCAGCTCACGTTCGATAAATGCGCCTTCGGTCAGATCGACCACTTTGACCACTTCGATCAAACGATTCAGATGCTTGGTGATCTGTTCGATCACGTCATCCGAACCGCTGGTGACTATCGTCATGCGCGACAGCGTCGCATCTTCAGTCGGCGCAACGGTCAACGTTTCGATGTTATAGCCGCGTGCGGAAAACAGACCGACCACACGTGACAAGGCGCCGGCCTCATTTTCGAGCAATACAGAAATAATATGACGCATTACAGATCCTCCGAACCGAGCAGCATTTCAGTCAAACCCTTGCCGCTCTTGACCATAGGCCAGACATTTTCAGTTTGGTCCGTAATGAAGTTCATGAATACCAGCCTGTCTTTCATGTCGAACGCTTCTTTCAATGCGCCATCGACATCGGCCGGATTTTCGATTTTCATGCCGACGTGGCCATAGGATTCAACCAGCTTGTTGAAATCAGGCAGCGAATCCATGTAAGACTCGGAATAGCGCGAACCGTATTCCAGTTGTTGCCACTGACGCACCATGCCGAGGAAGCGGTTGTTCAACAGTATGATTTTCGGCGTCAGGTGATATTGCTTGCAGGTCGCCAGTTCCTGGATACACATCTGTATCGATGCTTCGCCAGTGATGCAGGCGATCGTTGCATCAGGATTGGCCATCTGCACGCCCATTGCATACGGCAAGCCCACGCCCATCGTGCCCAGGCCACCGGAATTGATCCAGCGACGTGGCTTATCGAATGGATAGTATTGTGCTGCCCACATCTGATGCTGACCGACGTCGGAAGTAATGAAGGCATCGCCCTTCGTGACTTCCCAGACTTTCTGGATCACCGATTGCGGCTTGATGACTTCAGTAGAATCTGCAAACTTCAGGCAGTCGCGTTTGCGCCATTCATTGATTTGCTTCCACCATGCGGACAGCGCAACGCTATTCGGCTTGGCTTCGGCGGCATCGAGTTGCGCCAGCAATTCAACCAGCACTTCCTTGACGTTGCCGACGATAGGAATATCGACCTTGACGCGTTTCGAAATCGACGATGGATCGATATCGATATGAATGATCTTGCGCGGTGTCGATGAAAAATGTTTCGGGTTGCCGATCACGCGGTCATCGAAGCGCGCGCCAATCGCGATCATCACGTCCGAATGTTGCATGGCCATATTGGCTTCGTAAGTACCGTGCATGCCCGGCATGCCGATGAACTTGTCACTCGACGCCTTGTATGCGCCCAAACCCATCAAGGTGTTGGTGCAAGGGAAACCGAGCTTGTCGACCAGCTTGTTCAACTCTTCGGATGCATGGGCCAAGATCACGCCGCCGCCGCTATAGATCATAGGACGTTCTGCTTGCAGCAGCAATTGCACCGCTTTGCGGATTTGTCCCGAGTGACCCTTGTCGACCGGTTTGTACGAGCGCATTTCGACTTCTTTTGGATAGTCGAAAACGCACTTGTGCATCGTGATGTCTTTAGGGATGTCGATCAGCACCGGGCCTGGACGGCCGGTAGTCGCGATGAAGAATGCCTTCTTCATTGTCGCGGCAAGATCCTTGACATCCTTGACGAGGAAATTGTGTTTGACGCATGGACGGGTAATCCCGACCGTGTCGCATTCCTGGAAGGCATCCTGACCGATAGCGTGCGAAGGCACCTGACCGGAAATGATGATCATCGGAATCGAATCCATATACGCAGTCGCCAAACCGGTAACGGCATTGGTGACGCCCGGACCAGAGGTCACGAGGCACACGCCGACTTTATTGGAGCTGCGGGAATAGGCATCAGCAGCATGAACGGCGGCCTGTTCGTGGCGCACCAGAATATGCTGGAATTTGCTGTGGCTGAAGATTGCGTCGTAGATGTACAGCACTGAACCGCCAGGATAGCCGAACACATGTTCAACACCTTCTTCGGCCAGGCAACGTACGACGATTTCTGCACCGGTGATTTCTTCACCGATTTTGTTGTTACTGATTACTTCTGAGGTCATGCTAACGTCCTTTCAAGGTCCATTGGAAATTGATCGGATGCTCTCTCCTGATGAAACCGCTGCTTGCGACAGTGCTGAGGCGTCCCTTTTTTGTGCGGTCACGTTGATTCGTCACACATCTATATATGTGTTTCAAAAAAACGCTTAGCGCGACTCGTTCGGCCAGAGTTACTGAAGAAATACTGCGGATTTCTCGCGCTTGTGGCGCGGGTTAGAGCAAACAGCTTTCAAATTTGAAGCGCGTCTTTTGGCAAAATTGCATCATGCGCAATGTACAAAAAGACCATGGATACCCTTTGAGATGGCAAAGGGACTGATACGTTACTGCGTTGCACAATTTCGGTCAAGTTAAATTCAGGGAAAGCCGTTTGAAATCAATGATATTGCGCAAAATCTGCCCGCAAACGAGGCTTTTTTGCTAGCATGCCTGCAGTTTGAAAAACGCAAGCACCTAATCCCAATTGTCCAGGCATCTCATCCCGCAACATCCCCAGCAGCGTTCTGTCGAATGCGCCGCAGCCTATGGCAACTGATAAAGAACTCTCTGATTTTCTGGCAGATGTCGAGCGCCGCGCATTCAAGCAAGCCGTCTACGCGGTGCGCAAGGAAGAATCGGCGCTCGATATCGTGCAGGATGCAATGATCAAGCTCGCCGAAAAATACGGCGACAAGCCTGCCAGCGAACTACCCATGCTGTTCCAGCGCATCCTGCAAAACACGATACGCGATTATTTCAGACGTGAAAAAGTACGCAGTTCGTGGATCAGCCTGTTTTCCAGTTTTGGCAACAAGCAGGAAGATCAGGAAAATTTCGATGCGATGGACATGGTCGAGGCAGAAGAAGGCAGCTATGGTGCCGAGACCGGCCTGGGGACGCTGGAGCGCAAACAGGTGCTGCAATCCATAGAACATGAAGTACAAAATCTCCCCGCACGTCAACGAGAAGCCTTCCTGATGCGTTATTGGCAGGATCTGAACGTGGCTGAAACGGCTACGGCCATGGGATGTTCCGAGGGAAGCGTGAAAACACACTGCTCCCGCGCGACGCATGCCTTGGCCCAGGCACTGAAAGCCAAAGGAATTTATTTATGAAAACGAAAGATTTGAATCTCGCATACAAACTGCGCCATGCGCTGGATGAAAGCAGCAACAATCTGTCGACAAAAACTTTCGAACGCCTTGCATCCGCTCGCAACGTGGCTTTATCACGCAAGAAACAAGAGTCTACCGTTACTGTTTTTGCGACCCAGGCTGCGCTCGCCGGCCATGCCGCTTCTGTGCCGCGCAACCATTTTGCATGGATAGGCCGCATGGGTCTGGCTATTCCGCTTGCCGTCTTGGTATTCGGCTTGATGGGTATTTATCAATTCGAACAACATCAGCAAGTCATCGAAGCAGCTGCCATCGATGCAGAAGTATTGACCGACGATTTGCCTTTGTCCGCTTATCTCGATAATGGCTTTGGCGCCTTCCTCGCCAAGGAAGAGGATTAGGCATGAAGGCATGGATTTTTTCCTCGGAGACCCCGCGTCTCGGGAAAATCGCTGCACTGCTGCTCTCTATTACATTTTCCAGTGTGATGCAGGCAACACCAGCACCATTGCCTGCGCCTGCAGCTAGCGAGCCGCCCCCCGCCGCCAAGCCGATCGCCAAGACACGCCCCGTTACAAAAGCCAGCACCAAATCGGAATGGTACAAATTGACGCCTATGCAGCAAGTCGCCCTGGCGCCGCTGGCTGCAGACTGGTCCAGGCTGGATACCTTCCAGAAGGAAAAATGGCTGGAACTGGCCAATCGGTTTTCCACGATGTCGGCTGCGGAACAGGCACGGATGCAGGAACGCATGCGTGACTGGGTCAAGCTGTCGCCGGAACAACGACACCTTGCACGTCAAAGTTATGCGCGCGTCAAAAAACTGGATGCCGAACGCAAAGCCAGACAGTGGGAGCAATATCAGCAATTGCCTGAAGAAAAAAAGAAGGAATTGGCTGCAACCGTTGCACCGAAAAAACAGATCGTGAATCCGCCGCGCCAGCATGTCGGCAAGAATGTCCCCAAGCCCGCCGCACCTGCACAGCCGCCCGTGCAAGCCGCAGAGACAAGCCAACCGACCGCAGCCCCCTCTTCTTCCACGCCTTGATTAAGTGTTTTGCGCAATGCAATTTGATACATCCGATACGCCCACGATTAAACGCCGCTTGACTACCATGATTTATGAAGGCGTCCTGCTGTTTGGCGTCGTGGCGATAGCGGGATTGATATTCTCGCCAATTTTTCAACAGCGTCATGCACTCTATCTGCGCCATGCGCTGCAGTACTGGCTGTTTTTCGTGGTCGGTGCATATTTCATCTGGTTCTGGACGCATAGCGGCCAAACCCTGCCGATGAAAACATGGCGCATGCGCCTGGTCACGCAAAACGGCAAGCAGGTTCCATTCAAACGCGCGCTTGCACGTTATTTCCTCGCATGGTTATGGTTCCTGCCCGGTCTCGCCCTCGCATGGGCGCTGGATGCCAAGGCATGGACTGCGGTATCGATAGTCGTCGCTAATGTGATTGCCTGGGCCCTCACTGCCTATGTACATCCAAGCCGGCAATTCCTGCATGACCGGATC
>NZ_JAUSME010000023.1 GCF_030645555.1 Herminiimonas sp. | reverse complement strand
CTTTTTTAATCCCGCCCATGCCCAATACAGAAAAATAATGGCGATGGTGCATGCTGTGGTTTTAGATGTGATGGCCTTAGGCGATCATTCTCTGGACCACCGCCGGATGTTGCTGCATATTGGCCGCGATGCAGAAAAATGTCGCCTTGATGTTTTTTGCGGCGAGTATATCCAGCACGCGCGGCGTGACTTCGGGATCGGGGCCATCATCTATCGTCAGCGCAATTTCTGCGCGCGCACCCGGGAGCCGCAATACATTCGGCCCCAGCAGGGAACTGCGCGGCCACAGGCCCGCTGCCGCCAGCACGGCATGATTGGCGATCAGGCTGGCAACGCCGAATTCCAGAGTGCCCGGCCACGCCAGTGCCGATGCCGCAGCACCCGCATGCAGCGCGGCGCTGGCCTTGAGGAAACGGCTGGCTTGCCATTTATGATTTTGCATGATGATCGTATTTTTCAATCTGGCGGGCGCACGGCAAGCATATGCATCTCATCGCGTGAATTCAGACGCGGGCTTGCAAGAACCGGACTCACACCTTCCGGCTGTTGTTGAAATAGGCGTCGATACTTTGCTTGATCGTGGCATGCGGAAAATCCCGATTGACGCGCTTTCTGCAGCCATATTCGACTATGAACATCAGGACCACCAGCGGCCAGTTCAGCACATTGGCAAACAGTGACCAGGCGGCTATCGATGCCGTATTGAAAATCACCAGCGACAGCACAACCTGCAGCGCAAAGAACAGCGCCCACGCCTGCGTCACGGTACGGGTATAACGCTCCACGTTATATGGCATCTCCGCATGTATCGTGCGCGCCAGAGTGGTAATGATGGGCGTGCGCCCGGCAAACAGCGTGTGCGCAAAAAACCAGCACAGCATCGTATTGGCAGCGATATGTTCAGTCAGATAAATGAGGTCCAGTCGCGCCAGCAATACAGGCCAGAAAAAGACGATCGCAGACAGCAGCGCCGCCGCCATCGATATCCCACCCAGCAAGCGCCAGATCACAGCGACGCCAGCCTGCTTGAGCACGTTCACAGCGGCCCAGCACGCGATGCTGCTCATCGGCAGCAGCAACATCAGCATCGCGAGCTGACGCCAGATGCGGTGTGCGTCCTGCACTGCGAGCGCCACATGGCTCAGCGATACATAAATGATGATGCATGCAATCACCAGCAAGGTCTTTACCACGGACATCTATGCATCGCTTTACAAAAGAGGGGGATGGGTCAGCAACATCTGCTGCGCACCCGGGATACGGCAGGATAGAACGCGATGAGGGCAATGAGCTTGCGTCGCGACACAGTGGCAAGCCGCCACGACGCCGGGAAATCGACGCTCTTGATTGACACTTTTAATCCAGCGAAAATTATAGCTTGAATCGACTTGCAGTTTAGAAGTCGCTGCTGCAATGCTGTACTATCCGCCCGTTTGACTCATGGATGTGAGCATACATGGCAGCAGACCGGATGCAGGCCAGGCACCTGCTTTTTTCAAGAACAGGCTAGGCAGAAATGCAAGTTTGTCGGACCGTATGGGGCTATTGCACAACAATCCGGCATCACCGGTGCCGGCGTTTTCCGATTCAAGCCCTATCGTAAAAAAATAGGCCTATAATTCTTCGCAGAGTCCATTCTTGTGCATCGCACCATGAACCATTTAAGCCAGATCCTCCCTCCCGCCAATGTCGTGCTTGACCTGGATGTCTCCAGTAAAAAACGTACGTTCGAACAGGTCGGTTTGATTTTTGAAAACAATTGCGGCATCGCCCGTGCTGTCGTCTCCGAGAACCTGTTCGCACGCGAACGTCTCGGCTCGACCGGTCTCGGCCATGGCGTGGCAGTGCCGCATGGACGCATCAAGGGATTGAAGGCGCCGCTGGCTGCCTTCGTCCGGCTGGCGCAACCGATCCCGTTTGAATCGCCCGATGGACAGCCGGTCAGCCTGCTGATCTTCCTGCTGATTCCCGACAATGTGACACAACAGCATCTGGAAATCCTGTCGGAACTGGCAGAGATGTTTTCCGATGAAGCATTCCGCACCCTGCTGTCGACCACGGAAGATCCGGCCGCCATACATGCGCGCCTGATCACCTGGCAGCCCAGCCTGCAAAGCACCAACTAAACCGTCGCACCGGTTTTCGGTGCGATTCTGCTTCTCCGCATCCATCCTGCATCCACCATGCCATTACCGACTCCGCTCAGCATCCAGCAACTCTACGACGACAACCGCGACTCGCTGCAACTGGGCTGGTTCGCCGGATTTCCAGGTGGTGAGCGCCTGATACTGGGTGACGCGACATCGGCCGCCGATCAGGTCGGTCACTTGAACCTGATTCATCCGGGCCGCATACAGGTGTTCGGCCATCAGGAAACCGAGTATTACAAACGCCTGTCGCCCGCCGCGCGCGCGCACCATGCAGCTGAACTGGTCGCCGGCGAACCGCCTGCATTCATCATTGCGCAGGGACTGGAAACGCCGGAAGACATCATTGCGATGTGCGATGAGCAGGATATTCCACTGTTTTCCACTCCGTTGCCGGCCGCGCAGGTGATCGATTATCTGCGCGTTTATCTATCGAAAAAGCTGGCGCAACGCATCACGATGCACGGCGTATTCATGGACGTGCTGGGTGTGGGCGTACTGATTACCGGCGAATCGGGCCTAGGCAAAAGCGAACTCGGGCTGGAACTGATTTCGCGCAATCATGGCCTGGTGGCCGATGATGCGGTCGAATTTGCACGCATTGCGCCGCACATGATAGAAGGACGCTGCCCGCCGCTGCTGCAAAACCTGCTGGAAGTGCGCGGCCTGGGCTTGCTCGATATACGCACGATCTTCGGCGAGACCGCAGTACGCCGCAAGATGCGGCTGAAACTGATCGTGCATCTGGTTCGCCGCAGCACGCTGGAAGAAAACTACGAACGCCTGCCACTGCCTTCGCAAAACGAGGAGATACTCGGCCTGCCCATACGCAAAGTCGTGATCCCGGTCGAAGCCGGCCGCAATCTGGCGGTTCTGCTTGAAGCCGCCGTGCGCAACACGATACTGCAATTGCGCGGCATCGATACGCTGAAGGATTTCATGGTGCGCCAGCAAAAGGCGATGGAAAACGACGAGTAAGAAAAAGCTGGCAACAAGCGTCCCCACAACCATCACCCTGCCCTTGCGGTATGATTGTTGCCATGCGCATTATTCTCCTCACAGGAATTTCAGGGTCCGGCAAATCTGTCGGGCTTAAAGCCCTCGAAGACGCCGGCTATTTCTGCGTCGACAATCTCCCCCCTACCTTGTTGCGTGCACTGGTTACTGCGCGCCTGGAAGAACACGGCGAAACGCTCGCGGTCTCGATGGATGTGCGCAGCGCCAGTTCGCTGCTCAGCCTGCCGGCCGATCTGGCCTGGCTGCGCAACCAGGGGCACGATGTCAGGGTCTTGTTCCTCACCGCCAAAACCGATTCACTGATCACGCGTTTTTCTGAAACCCGTCGCAGCCATCCGCTGTCGCATCGCGGCTCCACCAGCGATGCCGCAAGCGACCGCCGCACGCTGACTGAATGCATACGCGAAGAACGCGAAATGCTGGCCAGCATCGAAGAGATCAGCCACGTCATCGATACTTCCGGCATGCGTGCCAACAAGCTGCGCGCATGCATCAAGGGCCTGGTTGAAAGCGAGCACTCGCCGCTGACGATATTGTTCGAATCGTTTGCATTCAAATTCGGCGTGCCGCTCGATGCCGACCTCGTGTTCGACGTCCGCACGCTGCCCAATCCGCATTACGACGAGGCGCTGCGTCCGCTGACCGGGCGCGATGCACCGGTGCAGGATTTCCTGGTGGCGCAACCGGATGCGCTCGCCCTGCTGGCGGATATACGCGGCTTTGTCGAAAAATGGCTGCCCGCCTTCAAGAACGATAACCGCGGTTACCTGACCGTCGCCATAGGCTGCACCGGTGGCCAGCACCGCTCCGTATATATTGTTGAACAACTGGCGCAATATTTCCGGCAAAAGGAACACGTGCTGGTGCGACATCGCGAACTGGACTGATGTATTGAAAATACCGTGCTGCGCCATGCATGCGCAGCCTTTATCGTCACACCAATATTCTTCACCATCCTATTTTGATCATGCCTGAAAACCAAAACTGGCTGCCCTTGTTCCCGCTCAATACCGTGCTCTTCCCGGACGGCATCCTGCCCCTGAAGGTATTTGAAACACGCTATATAGACATGGTGCGCGACTGCATGAAGCGCGAAGCGCCGTTCGGCGTCGTGCTGATCAAGTCGGGACAGGAAGTAGGCGCCATCGCCGAACCGGAAACAGTCGGCTGCCTGGCTCACATCACGGATTGGGATGCGCCGCAACTGGGCGTGCTGCTACTGCGCACGCAGGGCGGTGCACGCTTCCGCATCCTGGAAACACGCTCATCCGGTCAGCATCTGGAAGCGCGCGTTGAGATGCTGGAAACGATACCCAGCGTGCTGGCAAAGCAGCACCTATCCTGCGCCGACACGCTGAAAATCGTCATCCACGACATCAGCACCAAGGGTCATGCCGAGCAGGGAGCGAATTTTGAAAACCCCTTCCCCGCAACGCTGCAGTTCAACGATGCAGGGTGGGTGGCGAATCGCTGGAGCGAGATATTGCCGATACCGCTGAAAGCGCGGCAGAAATTACTGGAACTGGGCGACCCACAAAGCCGCCTGACGATAATTCATCAATACCTGCAACAGCATCACATCATCTGAAGCGCGCTTCATCCAGATAACAAATCCGGCTCGCGGAATACTGCCAGCAGCAATTTCTTGATCGGCGCCGGCAAGGGTGCAGCCGCCATTCTTGCTGCCGGATACCAGTTGTGGCTGCCTTGGGCTGCGATGTGCAAGCGCTGCGCCAGTGCGATCCGGTACGGCGTCACATGCAGCTTGAAATGCGTGAAGGTATGGGAAAACTCCGGCAGTTTTTCCACCGATGCCGGCACGCCGAACGGCGCCGTCATGCGCGCCAGCGCAATATCAAAATCTGTATGGCCAGGCTGCAGCGCGGCATCCATTTCCGGCAGGGACAACAAGCCGCCCCAGATTCCCTTGTCCGGACGCTGCTCCAGCAAGATCTGGTCGCCATCCGTGATCAGCAACATTGCAGTCTGTTTTTCCGGAATGGCTTTTTTCGGTTTGCGGATCGGCAATTCACTGGTGCGTCCGCTTGCGTAAGCGATACAACGGTGCGCCAGGGGGCAGCGATTGCAGGATGGCCGGTTGCGCGTGCACAGTGTGGCGCCCAGGTCCATCAAGCCTTGCGTATACGCTTCGACACCGGTTTCAGGCAGCAAGGCTACTGCGCGCAGCCACAACTCATTCTCGACTGCCTTTTCACCGGGATAACGCTCGACGCCGAATACGCGGGCGAAGACACGCTTGACGTTGCCATCCAGGATGGCCGCGCGCGTACCGTAGGAAAATGCCGCGATCGCCGCCGCTGTCGAGCGCCCTATGCCGGACAACTGTTCCAGCAGCAAGGGATCGCTGGGGAAGATGCCGCCGTACTCCGCCACGATCGCCTGCGCGCATTTATGCAAATTGCGCGCGCGCGAGTAGTAACCCAACCCGCTCCAGTGCGCCATCACTTCTTCCGACGCGGCAGCGGCCAGCGATTCAACCGTGGGGAAAGTGGCGAGGAAGCGCAGGTAATATGGAATGACTGCCGCGACCTGGGTCTGCTGCAGCATGATTTCCGACAACCAGACGCGGTAGGCATCGCGGGTATTTTGCCAGGGCAGCGCGTGCCGCCCATGCTGCTTTTGCCAGTTGATGACGTCTAGCGAAAAGCCCGGATCGGCCGGCGCAGATGCCGGCGGCAGGATGTTCTTTGCGACTGTTTTTTTACCGGAAGAGACTGCACCTATCTGCTGCTCGCTGATGACACGCTTCATCTAGGCGGCGGCCCTGTACAGATCCAGCTGCGCCAGTATCGCTGCTCTCAACTCATTTTCGAGTTGCGTCAATCCAGCCTTTTGCGCATCCAGTTCCAGCTGCATCTGTTCAAACGCCTGCACTTTTTCTTCCAGGCTGTCAGTCGCAATGCAAATTTTCTCGATGGATTTCCTGCGCCGTTTCAACTGCAGCTTGTGTTCGC
This sequence comes from Herminiimonas sp., assembly GCF_030645555.1. Lineage (GTDB taxonomy): Bacteria > Pseudomonadota > Gammaproteobacteria > Burkholderiales > Burkholderiaceae_D > Oxalicibacterium. The sequence continues at coordinate 9,698 of NZ_JAUSME010000023.1, read as the reverse complement.
CGATTTGCGCTTCCAGCGGCGCCATGACGACCTTCAGCCACGCTTCCACATCGCGATTGGCTTGCAAAAAACTCTGCTTGACGCGCGACGCGATCGAATCGAAAAACTTTTGCATCAACACGACTTGCGGCGTGGTCAGGATAGTCGCTGCACCAAACTGCTTGTGGTACAGCTTTTCTATCATCTCGATTTCCTTGTTGTATTTTTCGAGCGAGAACGGCATCGGCGTCGACAGGGCCAGGCCATGTTCAGTGGAAAATTTGCGGTACATGACCGACATCATCTCGCCGATTTCATCGGTCTTTTGCGCCGACAGATTCAGGTTGGTCAGCGCCTGCTGGAAAAACTCCTTCACCGCCTGGCGCAGGCCGGCAGAAAATTTGCTTTTTTCCATCGCGTCGCGCGTGCTGCGGATATTGTCTTTCAATACCCCCATGCCAAGATGGGTGAACACTTCAGCCGACAGGCGCGCAAACACCGAGCGCGTAGCCTGCAATTTGAACAGGCTGCCATCGAACTCGGTCTTCTCCATGTCGATGCGCTTCATCATGTGATCGAGTATCGTCTGGTTCTTGCCACGCAGGCCCTTGAGCTCCAGCAATTGCTCGACGACGTTGCGTGAGCGCGATGACAGCAGCGCCTGCTTGGAAGAGGCAAGTTCGCTGATTTCGCTCAGCAATTGTGCACGGATGATGTCTTGCTTGGCCGGCAGCAGCTCATTCGACAAGGCGCTTTCCAGCGCCGGCAAACGGCTCTTCGCCAGCAACGGCGCATCGGCATTGATTTTCCCGACCAGCCCTTTTTGCGCAGAAACCGGGAATATCTGCCGATCCGAAATACCCAGCGTTTGCGCGACGTTGGCGACCTGCATCTCGATCTGATCTTCCACCTCGGCTGGCGAGCGCAATTCATCCCACATGCTGTCTATCTTGTTCAACACGACTAGGCGGCCGGCGCCGGTGCCGCCTATGTGATTGCGCCAGATGTCGATATCGCTCTTCGTCACGCCGGTATCGGCGGCGAGGATGAACAGCACCGCGTGCGCATTCGGGATCAGGTTCAGGGTCAGTTCGGGTTCGGTGCCGATTGCATTCAAACCCGGCGTATCGATGATCACCAGGCCCTGCTTGAGCAAGGGATGCGGGAAATTCACGATCGCATGCCGCCATTGCGAAATCTCGACCATGCCGTTTTCATCGACCGCCATCACCATGTCGAGATCTGTTTCATCGTACAAGCCGTAAAGCGCCGCTTCTTCTGTCGGCACACGCTTGGTCAGGCTGACTTGCTTGAATGCTTCCAGCATGCCGTCGCCGGAGGAAGTATCGAGCGGCAGCACGGTCCAGACCTGGCTCTGCGACTTGAAGTCGCTGGTCGATTGCGCTTCGGCGCGCGTTTCTATCGGCAGCAGGCGTATCGATGGCGGGAAGGTTTCGTCGTACAGCAATTCGGTTGGACACATCGTGGTGCGCCCGGCAGATGTAGGCAGGATACGCTGGCCGTAATCGGCAAAGAAGATCGCATTGATCAATTCCGACTTGCCGCGCGAGAATTCGGCGACAAAGGCGATCGACAATTTATCTTCATTCAAGCGTGCCAGCGTCTGCATGAAACGCTGGTCGCTGGCGCCATCGGACAGCTCATTGCTGTCGATGCAGTCGCGATAGCGCTCGAGCGCAGCCTTGACGTTGTTGCGCCAGACGCTGTATTCCTGAAATTTTTGCACCAGATTGCTCACATGAACCTCGTTTATGCTGTTGTTATGCCAAGTGCATCATGGGACTTGATCTTCCACAGAGCGACACTAGCATCTGTCTTCACTTTTGACAATTTGGACAATAGAAGGTCGAGCGCTGGCCTTGCACGATTTGCCGGATAGGCGCATGGCAAATACGACAAGGCTCTCCAGCCCGCGCATAGGCAAAATAGTTTTGCTGGAAATAGCCGGATTGTCCGTTAACGCCGATGAAATCCTTCAGCGTACTGCCGCCCTGCTCGATGGCGGCGGCCAGGATGTCGCGTATCGCTTGCGCCAATCGTTCATAACGCTGCAAGCCTATCCGGTGCGCCGGCGTCTTCGGGTTGATGCGCGCCTGGAACAGGCTTTCGGAAGCATAAATATTTCCGACCCCGACAACTATGTCGCCCGCCAACAACACTTGCTTGATCGCCGACCTGCGACCACGCGTTTGTTGATACAGCCATTGCGCGGTAAACAAATCTTCCAGCGGCTCGACGCCCAGCGTGCGCAGCAAGAGGTGATTTTCCACCCCGCCCTCTTCTGCCGCATGCCACAGCACCGCACCGAAGCGGCGCGGATCCGTCAGGCGCAGCACCTGGTTGCCGACCGTCATGTCGAAGTGGTCGTGCTTTTGCGGCGGCACGCCCACGGGCAGTATCCGTATATGCCCGGACATGCCGAGATGGATGATCAGGGTGCCGTGATCAAAATGTATCAACAGGTATTTGCCGCGGCGGCCGGTACTGCGCACCGTATGGCCAGCCAGGGTTTGCGACAGGCCGGCAGGAAAGGGCCAGCGCAAGCCGGCATGGCGCAATTCAACGCCGGCGACTGTTTGTCCTTCCAGATGCGGCGCCACCCCGCGGCGCGTGACTTCAACTTCAGGTAATTCAGGCATAAGGACGACAACTTCCCTGGTGGCTCGTACACGGAGTTTATACAGCGCCGTACTGCGCATGGCGCAGCGGTTAAGCTGTAGAATAAAAACCTGCTCGATTTGCTTGGACTTCAATTGAAAAATGCTCTCGTTATTGTAACGCTGTCAGTCATGCTGTCGGCGTGTGCCGCAGCCAAACCGCCCTCATTGGCAGCAAAAGAAGACCAGAAACCGTCTGCCGCAGTCAGCCAGGGCGCCGATAAAAAAGCCGCCAGCGATGCGCTGAATGAGCAATTGCCGTCGGTCGAATTGACCGAGGATTTGTTGTTCAAGCTGTTGCGCGCCGAGCTGGCCAACCAGCGTGGCGATTGGCAGCTGGCCTATATCACGATGCTGGTCACCGCACAGGAAACGCGCGATCCGCGTCTGGCGCGCCGCGCCGCGGAAATCGCACTGAACGTCAAGAAAACCGGCGAAGCGCTGTCTGCCGTCAGGCTGTGGCGCGAACTGGCGCCGAACTCCGATGAAGCCAGCCAGTTCTATCTCGGGCTGGTCGTCATTGGCGACAATCTGGCGGAAGCCAAGCCTATCTTTACCGAACGCCTGCAGGAAGTCGGCCCGCAAGCACGCGGCTTGCTGATCCTGCAAATCCAGCGTTTGCTGGCGCGCACCAAGGACAAGGGTGCCGCCTTCAAGCTGATGGAAGAACTGGTCGCGCCTTATCCGGGCCTGGTGGAAACCCATATCGCACTGGCGCAAAGCTCATTTGCCAACGGCGATCTGGCGCGCGCCCGGGCTGAAGCGGCAAAAACACTGGAGATCAAGCCCGACCTGGAAATCGCCGCCCTGATGCTGGCCCAGACCATGCCGAATCGCGATGAGGCATTACAAAGCATGGCCGGCTTCCTGAAGGCACACCCGAAGGCGCGCGATGTCCGCATAGCCTATGCAAAAATCCTGATTGATGACAAACAGTACGCTGCCGCGCAAAAGCAATTCGCGATTTTACTGAAGGAAGATCCGAACGATTTGACTATCCTGTATGCGATGGGCATCCTGGGCGCCCAGATGGACGACCGCGCAGCGGCTGAAAAATATCTGAGCGCCTATCTGCAGGTGCTGGAAAACAATCCGGACGATGAGCGTGATCCGGTACAGGCCCTGCTAATCCTGTCGCAGATAGCGGAAGACCGCAAGGACTTCCCGGCTGCCCTCAAATGGCTGGCGCAAGTTGAACCCGGCACGGCCTATCTTGATGCGCAGATAAGGAGCGCGCAAATCATGGCCGCCACCGGCGACCTGAACGGCGCCCGCAACCTGCTCAGCCATTTGAAACCGGAAGGTCAGCGCGAACAGATCCAGGTCATGGTCGCCGACGCGCAGCTATTGCGCGATGCCACGCGCGTGCCAGAAGCCCTCGCCATTTTGAGCAAAGGCCTGGAACGTTTTCCAGCCGACACCGGCTTGCTTTATGACTATGCAATGCTGGCAGAAAAAGCCGACAAGCTGGACCTGATGGAAGCCGCATTGCGCAAGATCATACGTCTCGCACCGGATAACCAGCATGCCTACAATGCGCTCGGTTATTCATATGCCGAGCGCAATATCCATTTGCAGGAAGCGTACACACTGATAGAAAAAGCCTTGAAGCTGACGCCGGAAGATCCCTTCATCATGGATAGCATGGGCTGGGTACAGTTCCGCCTTGGCAAATTGCAGGAAGCGGAAGATTTTCTGCGGCGCGCCTATGCCTTGCGTCCCGACGTGGAAATCGGCGTGCATCTCGGTGAAGTATTGTGGGTCAAGGGCGACAAAGAAGCGGCACAGAAATTGTGGCGCGACGCCAGGCAAAAAGACCCGCAAAACGAGCTGCTCAAAAGTACGCTGACGCGCCTGCGCGTGCCCTTGTAAGCCCTGGATTTGGCTGCATCCGCCGATACCGGCAGATGCAGCCGTCTGGCCCGCGTCTCCACTTATGCGTCACCTGTTTTCTTCATGCCCATCATGTCTATATCTCGCCTGCTACCCGCTTGCAAAAGCACGCCATCCGCTTCGCGCAAAACCGCAGGCGCGATCGCGCTATGCATTTCGCTGAGCATTTCATTGTTGACGGGTTGCGCCGCGCTCACGCCGCCAGACGGCAGCAGTGAGGCGGCACAGACGGCCACCCAGCGCAAATACACTGAAGCACTGGAGCTGGATGGCCGGCTGTCGGTGCAGTATCAGAGAAATGACAAGGACGAGGCGATACACGTCAGCTTCAACTGGAACCAGAATGCAGATCGCAGCACGATCACTATCCTGTCGCCGCTGGGGCAGATACTCTCGACGATAGACATCAGTGCCGATGGCGCAACGCTGCTGCAGGCAGGCCGGCCGCCACGCACCGCCTCCGATGTCGATGCGCTGGCAGAGCAGGCGCTCGGCTGGCCCTTGCCGGTTTCCGGCTTGCGCCAGTGGCTGCAGGGATTTGCCACCGACTCAAACCAGCAAGCCTTTGTTGCCGCAGCGGCAGACGATCATGTCACCACCCGGGATGGCTGGCGCATCCGCTACGTGATCTGGCAAGACGACAATCAGTTGCCGCCGCAAAGCCGCCCGAAACGCATAGACCTCGAACGCCAGACCGAGCAGGCAGGAAAAGTGGCGATCCGCATCGTGCTCGATAGCTGGCAAGCACGCTGAACGCATCCACACCTGAATACACACCAGACATGGCTCGCACACTCAATAATTGCCCGGCACCCGCCAAACTGAATCTTTTCCTGCACATCACGGGGCGCCGTGCAGACGGCTATCACCTGCTGCAAAGCGTCTTCCAGTTGATCGATCGCGGCGACTTGCTGCATTTTGCCGTGCGCGACGATGGCGTCATACACCGCAGCACCGAATTGGCAGGCGTGCCGGCTGACAGCGATCTGGTCGTGCGCGCGGCCCGGCTCCTGCAGGCGGCAACAGCAGACAGGATGCCAGGCAGGCTGCTGGGCGCAGATATCGCCGTCGAAAAGAATCTGCCCATGGGCGGCGGCCTGGGCGGCGGCTCCTCCGATGCGGCAAGCACGCTGCTGGTTCTCAACCATCTATGGCAAACCGGACTCACGCGCGCGGAATTGATGACATTAGGGCTACAACTGGGAGCGGATGTGCCCTTCTTCCTGTTCGGCCGCAACGCCTTTGCAGAAGGCATAGGCGAAGCTTTATCGCCGGTCGAAACGCCGGAATCCTGGTTTGTCGTGATCGAACCAGGCGTATCGGTAGCGACGCAAAGGATATTTTCCTCAATCGAATTGACACGGGATACGAAACCCGTCAAAATAACGGACTTTTCCGGGGCTCCAGTTGGCTTCGGCAAAAACGACCTGCAAGTCGTGGCTGAAAACTTGTTTCCACCGATAGCAGCAGCCGTCAAATGGCTGCGACAATTTGGAGATGCAAGAATGACAGGTTCCGGCGCTTGTGTGTTTTGCCCGTTTGAGCAAGAACAGCAAGCCGAGGCAGTACTGAAAACAGTACCGCCGCAATGGAAAGCCTGGAAAGCCAAAGCGATCACGCATCATCCGCTCGCTTATTTGCTGCAAAAGTAAATGCGGCAAACGTAAATGCAGCAGTCGTAAAAAGTCAGAATTCGTAGGTCGAGCTATCCGCCGCTAGCATAGCGAAGATAGTGCGGCAGACACAAAGGTTGCGTAGGGGAATCGCCAAGTTGGTTAAGGCACTGGATTTTGATTCCAGCATTCGAAGGTTCGAGTCCTTCTTCCCCTGCCATTACATCAAGAGCAAGCAGCACAACAAATAATAGCCGCCAACGCAAGACGTCACAGTCAGGCTTTGGCGGCTTTCCAGCTTTTTAACGACTGTCGTTCAACTTTGTAGCGGGAATTTCCATGGCACTCGAAAACCTGATGGTTTTTACCGGCAACGCGAATCCGGATCTGGCTCTGGGAGTTGCCAAGCACCTAGGCATCCCTCTCGGCAAAGCAGTTGTTTCCAAATTTTCCGATGGCGAAATCGTTGTTGAAATCAACGAAAACGTGCGCGGCAAGGATGTCTTCGTACTGCAATCGACGTGCGCGCCGACCAACGACAACTTGATGGAAATCATGTTGATGGTCGATGCACTGAAACGCGCATCGGCAGGCCGCATCACCGCCGCCATCCCGTATTACGGTTATGCTCGCCAGGATCGTCGCCCGCGCTCGGCCCGGGTCGCCATTTCGGCAAAAGTTGTGGCCAACATGCTGCAGGAAGCCGGCGTTGAACGCGTATTGATCATGGATCTGCACGCCGATCAAATCCAGGGTTTCTTCGACATCCCGGTTGATAACGTTTATGCATCGCCGATCTTGTTGAGCGATCTGGTCACCAAGAATTACGACGATCTGCTGGTTGTTTCACCGGACGTGGGCGGCGTGGTGCGCGCCCGTGCATTGGCCAAGCGCCTCAATTGCGATCTGGCCATCATCGACAAACGCCGTCCGAAGGCGAACGTGTCCGAAGTGATGAACATCATCGGTGAAGTCGAAGGCCGCAATTGCGTGATCATGGATGACATGGTCGATACCGCCGGCACGCTGACGAAAGCTGCAGAAGTATTGAAGGAGCGCGGCGCGAAGAAGGTCGTCGCTTACTGTACGCATCCGGTCTTGTCTGGCCCTGCCATCGAACGGATCACGAACTCGCCGCTCGATGAGCTGGTGGTGACCGATACGATACCGCTGACAGACGCTGCCAAGGCCTGCCCGAAAATCCGCGTACTGTCGTGCGCCAGCTTGCTGGCCGAAACCTTCAAGCGCATCAGCACTGGCGATTCCGTCATGTCGATGTTTGCCGATTAAGAACGTTGAACCCTGCAGCCGTGTGCATACGCGGCGGCAGGCAAGGATGGCGGCGAATTTTTTCGCCACTATCCGAAACCGGGGATGGCTGGCCTGACTTGCCATCACCACTTTTAAAATCCCCTGGTCGCGGGGGATTTAACCGCAGGATGATTTTCATCCTGCACCTATGGAGTTTCATCATGAAAGTAATCGCATTTGCACGTAATGACCTGGGGACCGGAGCGAGCCGCCGCCAGCGCATTGCAGGCCTCACACCTGGTATCGTTTATGGTGGTACCGCAGCACCGGTCAATATCTCGCTCGACCACAACGCGCTGTACCATGCATTGAAAAAAGAAACATTCCACTCATCGATCCTGGATCTGGAAATCGATGGCAAAGCAGAAAAAGTCCTGTTGCGCGACTTCCAAGTCCACGCATACAAACAACTGGTCCTGCACGCTGATTTCCAACGCGTCGATGCAAAACAAAAAATTCACGTTAAAGTGCCACTGCATTTCATCAATGCAGATGTATCGCCAGCAGTCAAACTGCACGCCGGCATCATCAGCCACGTGACGACTGAGCTGGATATCGCCTGCCTGCCTGGCGATTTGCCGGAATTCGTTGAAGTTGATCTGGCTGCACTCGACATCGGTCACTCGCTGCATCTGGCCGACATCAAATTGCCTAAAGGCGTTTCGGCAGTGATCCACGGTGGTGAAGACAACCCAACGATCGCTACCGCAGCTGTCCCTGCCGGCAAAGTCGAAGCAGAAGCTGCTGCCGCTCCTGCCGCGGCACCTGCTGCTGCTCCTGCTGAAAAGAAGTAATCAGCACTGGCAATCATCAGCATCCATTGCCGGCGTTTGCCCGGCAATAGAAAAACCCGTCCTTGTGGCGGGTTTTTTATTATGCAGATGAACACAAGAGCCTTGCATCCACGATAATCAGGTTTTCCAATTTTCACGACGCCATGTCCATACGCCTCATCGTCGGCCTCGGCAATCCCGGCCAGGAATACGAACAAACCCGCCATAACGCCGGCTTCTGGCTGGTCGACCAGCTCGCGCGCAATACGCCGCGCTGCAAGCTGACGCGCGAATCCAAATACAATGCGCTCGCCGCCAAAACACAGATCGCCGGCCAGGAAGTCTGGCTGCTGGAGCCGCAAACCTTCATGAACCGCTCCGGGCAGTCGGTCGGCGCGCTGGCGCGTTTCTATAAAATCGCACCGGATGAAATCCTGGTCGCGCATGATGAACTGGATCTTGCACCCGGCATCGCCAGATTGAAAAAAGGCGGCTCATCGGGCGGGCACAACGGCTTGAAAGACATCACGGCGGCGCTCGGCACGCAGGACTACTGGCGCCTGCGCCTGGGCATAGGCCATCCGCGCGCGCTGAATCTGCAGCAGGAAGTGGCTGATTTCGTCCTGCACAGACCACGCAAGGAAGAACAGTTGCTGATCGATGAAGCGATCGCCTTCAGCCTGGATGTCATTCCCTTGCTGTGCGAAGGAAAATTTGAAGCCGCCACCATGCAGCTACACACAACAGCAAAATAAGCGCACCGCGCGTTTGTCATTCCCGCGCAGGCGGGAATCCAGATTTAGTCCCCCGTACGTCAGAGAATGCTCCGTCTTACCAGACTAATGCGATGCATCTCTGGATTCCCGCCTGCGCGGGAATGACAGATAAAAAAATGGCAGATTTCCGCGGTACGCAGCGCTATGTCTTAAATCCCGGAAAGAGATGGCGGTACGGTAAAATAGCGGGTTAATCAACATCTCAGTAAAGCACACATCATGAGTCTTAAATGCGGCATCGTCGGCCTGCCTAACGTCGGCAAATCCACTCTCTTCAATGCACTCACGAAAGCCGGGATTCCTGCTGAGAATTACCCATTCTGCACGATCGAGCCCAACGTCGGCATGGTCGAAGTGCCCGATCCGCGCCTGCACGCGCTGGCGGAAATCGTCAAACCGGAACGCATACTGCCCTCCACCGTCGAGTTCGTCGACATCGCCGGCCTGGTAGCAGGCGCCTCCAAAGGCGAAGGCCTGGGCAATCAATTCCTCGCGCACATCCGCGAAACCGATGCGATCGTCAACGTGGTGCGCTGCTTTGAAGACGACAATGTGATCCACGTTGCCGGCAAGATCAATCCGCTCGACGACATTGAAGTGATCCAGACCGAACTGGCACTGGCCGACATGGGCACTGTGGAAAAAGCGATCCATCGCGAAAACAAGAAAGCACGT
>NZ_JAUSME010000001.1 GCF_030645555.1 Herminiimonas sp. | reverse complement strand
GCGTCACGGCCGATGCCGTTGTCGTGGATTTCGCACAGCTTGATCTGGCCTTCAGGATTGATCACGAAGGTGCCGCGCAGTGCCAGGCCTTCTTCCTCGATCATCACGTCGAAGTTACGCGTGATGGCGCCGGTCGGATCGCCGATCATCGGGTAGGTGATCTTCTTGATCGTGTCCGATGTATCGTGCCATGCCTTGTGGGTGAAATGGGTGTCGGTCGACACGCCGTAGATTTCCACGCCCATGGCCTTGAATGTGTCGTAGTTGTCAGCCAGGTCGCCCAGCTCGGTCGGGCAGACGAAGGTGAAGTCGGCCGGGTAGAAGAACACGATCGACCACTTGCCTTTCAGGTCGGCATCCGAAACCGGAACGAATTTGCCGTTGTGGAAAGCGGTTGCCTTGAAGGGTTTGACTTGGGTGTTGATGAGGGACATCTTTGTGACTCCATTGTTGAACGAACAGATGCAATGATAGAGGTTCTCTATTCATTTTGGAATTCGATAGTTTAAATCGGTCCGATAGCCACTGCCTTATTGGCTTCTTTCCAGGTTCGTGCCCAAGCGCGCCGGATTCAGATCCGCCGATTGGTTTCGAACGCCGCAGGAATTGATAGTTCACCCATCATTTGTCCACCGCCGCTGCGGGCCGGTTCCACCACGCCCGCCAGGCGCTTTCCAGCGAGTACAGTGTCAGCGCTGTCCAGATCAACATGAAGCCGATCAGCCGGTCGTTGCCGAAGGGTTCGCGGAACAGCAGGACGCCGACCGCCAGTTGTAACGAAGGCCCGATGTATTGCATCAGGCCCAGCACCGACAACGGGATGCGGCGTGCGCCGGCCGCGAACATCAGCAGCGGGATGGCGGTGAGCGGGCCGGATACGGCAACCAGCAGTTGCATGCCGGGAGTCAGGCCAGCGACAGCGATATGGCCTTGTGCGCCCTGCCACGCCAGATAGAGCAGGCAGACAGGCGCCAGCACCATCGATTCCAGCGCCAGGCCTTCCAGCGGTCCCAATGATGCGGTCTTGCGCAGCAGGCCGTAGAACGCGAAGGTCAGCGCCAGCGTAAGTCCTATCCATGGAAAACTGCCACTATGCCAGGTGAGCCACGCCACGCCGCTGCAAGCAAGCGCGATGGCGGCCCACTGGCCCGGCCGCATGCGTTCCTTCAGCAGCAGGAAGCCGATCAGGACGTTGATCAGCGGATTGATGAAGTAACCGAGGCTGGAGTCGACTACCCGGTCGTGTTGAACGGCCCAGATGTAGACCGACCAGTTCAGCGCCAGCAGGCCGCCGGACAATGCAAAGCCGGCGATGACACGCGGCTGGCTGCGCAAGGGCCTGATCCAGTCCCACTGGCGGCGGAAGGCGAGGACGAGGACAATGAATACCAGCGACCACAGCACCCGGTGCGCAATCATCTCGACCGCCGGCACCATTGCAACGATCTTGAAATAGATGGGGAACAGCCCCCACATGGAAAATGCCAATGCGGCAAACAAGATGCCTGTGCCCATGAAACAGTTCACGCGAGAGTGGTTGCCAGGCAAGCATTATGAGGGCATTCAGGCAGTTGCTGCCGGTCAGGGGGCTGACCGGCCTGCTTGTTGCCCATACGGGAAAGGATAGTGATGAACGATGCCAGGCATGTAGTCTGCCCGCACTGCGGTGCAGTGAACCGGGTACCGGGAGAGCGGCTGGCGGAACAGCCGGTTTGCGGAAAATGCGCGCAAGCGCTGTTTTCAGGGCAGCCGGTGGAGCTGGACCAGGCCGGGTTCGAGCGCCATCTGGCGCGCAACG
>NZ_JAUSME010000022.1 GCF_030645555.1 Herminiimonas sp. | reverse complement strand
CGCGCCGCCTATGCCATCGACCTTGCCGTTCCACAGCGGCTTGCGCGGCAATGGCGATATGCTGGGATCGAAGAGCGCAAACTTGATGCTCGACGAGCCGCAGTTAAGCACGAGTATCAAGTCGCTCATGGCGGCGCATCCTTGTAACGATGCGCCAGCAGCAGGGCGATCGCGCACGAAGCCAGCCGCGATTCGCGTGAATCGGCACGACTGGTCAACACGATCGGTACTTTGGCACCCAGCACTATGCCTGCGCTGGAGGCGCCGCCCAGATATTCAAGCTGCTTGGCCAGCATGTTGCCGCTTTCGAGATCCGGTACCACCAGCACATCCGCCCGGCCTGCAACCTCGGACACTATGCCCTTGATGTGCGCGGCCGCAACCGAGACGGCATTGTCGAATGCCAGCGGGCCGTCGACGATGCCGCCCGCTATCTGGCCCCGGTCCGCCATCTTGCACAGCGCTGCTGCATCCAGCGTTGCCTTCATTTCGGAATTGACTGTTTCCACAGCTGCCAGTATCGCCACGCGCGGCTGTGCAACGCCGATTGCGTGCGCCAGGTCGATTGCATTGCGCACAATGTCGGCCTTGTCTTCCAGCGTAGGGGCGATATTGATGGCGGCATCGGTGATGATGAAAGGACGCGGGTAGGCCGGCGTCTGCATCAGGAAGCAGTGACTGATGCGACGTTTGGTGCGCAGGCATGGCTGGGCGAGGATCGCATGCATCAATTCATCCGTATGCAGGCTGCCTTTCATCAAGGCGGCCACTTTTCCCTGTGCCGCCATGTCGGCGGCACGCGCAGCTGCGGCATGGCTATGCGCGACATCTTCGATGACGATGCCGGAGATATCGAGTCCGGCTTGCGCGGCGATGGCCTCCAGTTTTGCGCGCGGCGCAACCAGGATAGGCTCTATCAATCCTGCGGCGCGGGCATCGAGCACGGCTGTCAGGCTCAAGGCATCGCAGGGATGCACCACCGCCATGCAGATGCGGCCGAGAGGGCGTACATGGTCGAGCAGGCGCGTCAATCCGCCGCCGGCTGTCAGGCGGACTTCCGGCAAGGTGCTGCGTGCCCGCTCGATGCGTTTGCTAGGTGCAATCACTTCGGCTTCGCCGCTAATGACGGATTGCCCATCCTGATTGACGCCCAGGCAGGCAAACGTGATGCGCTTCTGTGCTTCGTCGCGTGCACTGACAGTCACGCTGATCGTCAGCGTATCGCCTATGCGCACCGGCGCTGCGAATTTCAGTGTTTGTCCGAGGTAGATCGTGCCCGGACCGGGCAGGCGCGTACCCAGCATTGCCGAAATAAGCGCGCCGCCCAGCATCCCATGCGCAATCACGCCGTGAAAGTCCGTGGATGCCGCATCTTCCACCGCCAGCGGCTGCGGATTCGCGTCGCCCGACAGCGCTGCAAACAGTTGTATATCCTCCAGCGTCAGCGTGTGTTCCATTGCCGCCGTGTCGCCGATGGCGATTTCCTCGAAGGTGAAATTGCGCACTGTCAGCAGATCGTCACCGGCCAGGTTTGCCGGCCGAGAGAGCTTGTCGGTCATCGCTGTACCTTCCTTGAATTAAAAAATGGGATTCAAAATGAAATTCAGTGTGCATAAGATCCTGCAAGAGCATGAGCGCCGGAGTTATTTGGCGCCCCGCGCTTTACAGACAGTCTATCCGGCTCGCTGCAATATTTCTTGATCCTGATCAATCCGACAAAAAAAGCCAGGGTAAAAATCAGCATCAGGATGCTTTTCGCGCATGCCTGATCCACTTGACGATCTCGAACCACAGCACGCTTGCCAGGCCTGCGCTGATCGCAATGAGCAATTCAGTCGCCGGCAATGCTGCGAAACGGAACACCGTCTGCAGAAATGGCAGATACAGCGCGAGCAGTAGCAGGCCAAGCGCCACGGCGCTGACGATCCAGATTGCGGGATTGGGGGTGCGCAAGGATTCAAGCATCGTGCGTGTGCGGGAGCGATTCGAGAATATCAGCGCCAGATTGGCGGCTACCAGCGTGGCGAAGGCAAAGGCGCGCGCCTCGGCTTCCGGCAGGCTGCCTTGCGCCCAGAAATAGGCTGCCATTACCGCCGCCAGCGCCAGCGCACCCTGCAGGAACGCGAAGCCGATTTCGCTGGCGCGGAACAGGGCTGCATCTGCCTGGCGCGGCGGCTGCGCCATGCTGTCTGCTTCCGGCGCTTCGTTTTCAAACGCCAGCGAACAGGCCGGGTCTATGATCAGTTCCAGAAACACGATATGCATCGGATACAGCATGACGGGCAAGCCCAGCAGGACCGGTAGCAACGCCATGCCGGCTATCGGCATATGCATCGACAGCACATAAGCCATGGCTTTTTTCATGTTGCTGTAAATCGTGCGGCCGTTGCGAATCGCGTCGACGATGGAGGTGAACCTGTCGTCCAGCAATACAAGCGAGGCAGATTCGCGCGCCACATCGGTGCCGCGCTGGCCCATGGCGATGCCGACCTGCGCCGCCTTCAGGGCCGGTGCGTCGTTGACGCCATCACCGGTCATGGCGACGACTTCGCCATTCGCCTTCAAGGCTTGCACGATCTGCAGTTTTTGTGTCGGCGTGATGCGGGCGCACACGCTTACGTTTTTGATGTGCGCGCGCAGTTCGGTTTCATCCATTTTGGCGAGTGCCTCGCCGGTCAAGACTACACCCGTCGCGAGTCCTGCCTGCTTTGCAATCGCGCTGGCGGTCGTCGCATAATCACCGGTAATCATGATGACGCGGATGCCGGCTGCACCAAACTGACGGACCGCATTCGGGATGCCTTCCCGCAACGGATCTTCGAGACCGATCAAACCGATGAATTCGAAGGCGAAGTCATGCTGACTGTCCGGCCATTCGGAGTGCGCATGCACTGCTTGCGCGACACCGAGTACCCGCAAGCCGCGCGCGGCCATTCTATCGACGGCTGCCAGCACGGTGTGCGCAGTCTGTGCATCCAGGTCGCATAGCTTGACGATGACTTCAGGCGCGCCCTTGGCAGCAATCACGTAAGCATCCTGGTCTTCGGCTTTCCAGGCGTGCGACATGGCTGGCAGCGCCGGCGAGAGTGTGTATTCCCGCGCCAGCGTCCAGTCATCGTGCAAACGATCGGTCCCGCTCAAATACTGCGCACCCATCCGGTGAAAGGCTTTTTCCATCGGATCGAATGGCGCTTCCTGGCTGGCGAGTATCGAAAACTCAAGCAGCTCATGGAAGGCTTCGGGCAAGTTCGTCTGCATCGCGGCATCCATGATGATTTCTTCACCATTGATGTACAGGCTGGCCACCGACATGCGGTTTTCCGTCAGCGTGCCGGTCTTGTCCACGCACAGCACAGAGGCGGTGCCCAGCGTTTCTATCGCTGACAGGTGGCGCGTCAGCACATGCGCGCGGGCCAGGCGCCAGGCGCCCAGTGCCGGGAAAACAGTCAGTACCACCGCGAACTCTTCGGGCAGCATGGACATGGCCAGCGCGATGCCGGCCAGCAGCGCCTGCAGCCAGTCGCCGCGTGTGATGCCATAGACCAGCACAAGCAATATGCTCATCGCTACGCCGAGTACGGCAAACATCATGATCAGGCGGCTGATCTGTTTTTGCAGCGGCGAGGAGCGGGCCGTGATGCTTTGCAAGGCCACACCGATGCGGCCGATTTCGCTGTGTATCCCGGTGGCAGTGACTTGTGCAATGCCATGTCCCTGCACCACGAGCGTGCCGGCATATACGTAGGGCAAGTCATCACCGCCCGGCTGGGCCGGTCCGCTCTGGTCGCCGGCCGGATCCTTGCGCACCGACAGTGCTTCCCCCGTCAGCAGTGATTCATCTACCTGTATGCCGCTGCCTGACAGCAGCAAGCCGTCGGCCGATACCTTGTCGCCTTCTGAGAGGACGATGAGGTCGCCGCGCACCAGATCGCGGCTATCTATATGTATCTTGTTGCCGTCGCGTATCACCAGCGCGCGCGGGCTGCTGATGTCGCGCAAGGCTTTCAGCGCATGTTCGGTCTTGCCTTCCTGGTATAGCGCCAGGCCCAGCGTCACTACTACCATGCCGAACAGGAACAGGCCTTCCTGCAGCTCGCCTATGATCAGATACAGAAAACCGGCACCGAACAGCAGCAGGAACATCGGTTCACGCATCGCATCGATGACGATGCGCAGATAGCTGCGGTATTGCCCTCCCGGCAGTTCATTGGTGCCATCAGCGACCAGGCGACGCTTCGCCTCGCTGGAACTCAGGCCTTGCTTGAGATCAGTTTCATCCATATTTCTGTTCGGCGCCTATCGGAAAGGGGGCTGCATCATGATCGGTTCTGGCCAGCACGGTTTGATTTCTTCCTGCGTTCTTGGCAGTGTACATGGCCGCATCTGCACGGCTCAGCAAGGCATTCCAGTCGGCACATTCAGGGCTCAACATGGCAACGCCAAAACTGGCGGTAAATTTCAACTCCCCGAGCGGCGTGGCGATCCGTATTGCTTCAATCGCATGACGCAAGCGTTCGGCGCACAGCAGGGCTTCTGCTTCATCGGCATCGGGCAACAGGCAGGCGAATTCCTCACCTCCTATGCGGGCGAAATAGTCGCTTGCACGCAAAGCCTGGCTACACGTCTTGACGAGCGCCTGGATCGCCTGGTCGCCGATTTCATGTCCGTAAGTGTCGTTGATGCGCTTGAAATTGTCGATGTCGAGCATGGCGGCAGCAAGCGGCCGCCCATGGCGTTTGGCCAGTGATATCTCGCGGCTTGCCAGTTCGCTCATGTACTGGCGATTGCATGCTCCCGTCAAACCGTCGTGCCGGCACGCATGCAGCAAGGTTTTTTCAAGCAGGAAGGCGCGCAGACGGAAAGAACGGATCATCATCATGCTGGCGAAAGCCAGCGCAATGGACAGGAAATAAAACATCAAGCTATTCAAGAAACCGAACATCGGCATGCTGATGGCGCTGAGCAGTATGAAAACCAGGGTAGGGACGCTGAGCACAAACAGGAAGGTTTGGACGCGCAAGGTCACGACCGATATGAAAAATACGCACATCGTAATGGCTGTCAAACCGTACAAAAACCCGTCGTTCAGCACGAGCGTGCAAATGATGATCGCGCTGACATGGGTCCAGTAGATCCAGGCAAAACGCTGTATCTGGCTCCATGGCAGGCGGGTCTCAATATACGCCAGTGATCCTGCCAGCACGCAGACCGTGCGTATCGAAAAGGTGGTCAGCAGCTGTGCCGGATCAATGAAGTAATCCCACAAGGCAAAGGACAGCACGATCAGGCCGAACAGGGGCCCCAGCATGGGCAATAGCTGCCCGAGTTCAAAATCAAGTCGCGTCGTCAGTTCTTGTTCGTCACTTTCCGTCAGTGGAGGCAAGCGTGAAACTTCAAAAGATGCGATCGATGCCTGCATGAAGTTAAATATTTTTATCATGGCGCGAGCACATAATCACCGGGGGCCGCGCATAACTGCGGCCCCATGGCCGGCGGCTTGATTTTCTTGCCGGATCGGGTAAGCAGCCATGCCTCCCATGCAGGCCACCATGAACCTTCATGCAGCGGCGCTGCGGTTTGCCAGGCATCGGCATCCATATAGGCATCGTCATGCCTGTGCGTCGCAATTTGATAACTCCTGTTCGGATGGCCGGGTGGCGAAACGACGCCGGCATTGTGGCCGCCGGATGCCAGCAGGAAGGTCACCTCGGTATCGGAGAGGTGATGGATCTTGTATGTCGAGCGCCACGGTGCGACATGATCGGCAACCGTGCCTACCGCGCAGATCGGGATATCGATGTCGGTCAGACTGACCGGCCGTCCTTCGGTCAGGTAGCGGCCTTCGGCCAGATCGTTGTGCAGGAATAATTGCCGCAGGTATTCCGAATGCATGCGATAGGGCATGCGTGTTGCATCGGCATTCCACGCCATCAAGTCGCGTTTTTGTTCCGGCAATCCGAGCAGGTACTGATGCAGGCGGCGCGACCAGATCAAGTCGTTGGAACGGATCAGCTGGAAGGCGCCAGCCATTTTTTTTGTATCCAGATAGCCCTGATCCCACATGCTCGCTTCGAGGAAATTGATCTGGCTTTCGTCTATGAACAGCGACAGCTCGCCCGGCTCCTCGAAATCGACCTGCGCGGCGAGCATCGTCATGCTGGCCAGGCGCTGGTCGCCATCGCGCGCCATCGTCGCTGCGGCGATCGACAGCAGAGTGCCGCCCAGGCAATAGCCGACCGCATTGATCTGCGGCGCGCCGCTGATGCGGGTGACGGCATCGATTGCGGCCATGACGCCCAGCTTCCGATAGTCTTCCATCGACAGATCGCGGTCTTCGGCATGCGGGTTTTTCCATGAAATCATGAATACCGTATAGCCGCTGTCGACCAGATATTTGACCAGCGAATTTTGCGGCGACAGATCAAGGATGTAGTACTTCATGATCCAGGCCGGAACAAACAGCAGCGGCACCGCATGCACGCTTTTGGTCGTCGGCGCATATTGGATCAGCTCTATCAGGTGATTGCGGAAAACCACCTGACCCGGCGTGACGGCCAGGTTTTCCCCGACCTTGTAGGGCGAGTCTGCATCACTGCTCTTGCCTTCGGCTTGCTGCCAGTCGGCTAGCGCATTGGCGGCACCCCGTATCAGGTTCATGCCGCCGCTGCGCAAGGTTTCCTGCTGTACTACCGGATTGGTAGTAAGGAAATTCGATGGCGCCATCATGTCCAGGATTTGACGGGTAGTGAAGGTCACCACATCTTCATGATGCTGGGAGACACCGCGCACGCCGGTCGTGGCGCGATGCCACCATTGCTGGTTCAGCAGGAAGCCCTGTGAAATCACATTGAAAGGCCATGCCTGCCAGGCTGGATCGGTAAAGCGCTTGTCTTGCGGCAGGCAATGTATGCATGGCTGCATGTCAGGGTCGTCATGGCAAGCTGCACTGCTTGCATAGACCAGCCAGCGCCAGAAATTCTGCCATCCCTTCTCTATCAGTTTTTCCTGTTTTGAAGGGGCCAGCTGCAAATGGGACAGCCAGTCAAAATAGGCATTGGCCAGGGCGGCCGGTGAAATGCCGCCGGTAAATCTGCCCAGCCACGCATTGCTGATCAAATCAAGGCGCGCGGATGGATACTCATGTTCCGGATATTCCTGCGTCAACGGATTGAGCCATGCGCTCGCCTGGCGTTCTCCACTGGCAGATTGGGGCTTGTTTGCTTTGCTCATCGCTTTGCTTTCAAGATGTCTTATCGTATCAGACTAGCAATCGATGGTTGAAGTGGTTTGATCCAAATCAATTTGCCTGCATTGGATGAAAAACGGATGGGACCAGTCAAGCATGCCGGGAAGAGCCTGCATATCTTTTGATCCAGGTCAAAAACCTGGAGT
>NZ_JAUSME010000342.1 GCF_030645555.1 Herminiimonas sp. | reverse complement strand
GCCGATAAACTCTTCGCCAAACCACGCCCCCGCATCACGCTGCGCCAGTTCCTGCGCGGTGAAATCGGCCACGCATCCCTCACCGGCAACGGTACGACCAAAATTCGGATCGTGCATCACGACAGGCACACCATCGCGAGCCAGCATCACGTCGAATTCAACCGCCTGAAAACCATGCGTCAAGCCGCAACGCATCGCCGCTATCGTGTTTTCCGGCGCCAGTGCGCCACCGCCGCGATGCGCCACTATTCTGGGATAAGGCCACATGTCGTCGCTCCAGTCGTCAAGCCAGCATGCAGTTTATAACAGCCGGCGCGCATAAAAACATCTGCGTGCACAAGTCGCCGGGACAAGACCGGATGCGCGGCAAGGGATAGAATGTTCACGTTTGTCGATTTAAATCCGCGCATTTTCTGCCGCAGCGACAAGCATCAACACACCAATTCATGCAGCACTGCTGCATGAGCACGACGAACACATCATCAGGATCACAGCATGCCTACATTTGACTGGAACAACCCTTACCCATCCACCCGCAGCCCGCTGTTTGCGCGCAATACCGTCGCCACTTCACAGCCGCTGGCCGCGCAAGCCGGCTTGCGCATGTTGCTCAAGGGCGGCAATGCAGTCGATGCAGCCATCGCCGCCGCTGCGGCACTGACGATCGTCGAGCCGGTTTCCTGCGGCCTGGGCAGCGATGCATTCGCGCTGGTGTGGGATGGCAAGCAGGTGCATGGCTTGAACAGTTCCGGCACATCGCCGGCAGCATGGACGCCGGATTACTTCAAGAACAAGCACAACAATGTATTCCCGGAACGCGGCTGGGATACGGTCACCGTGCCCGGCGCAGTGGCCGGCTGGGTCGCGCTGTCGGAGAAATTCGGCAAACTACCATTCGCCGACCTGCTGGAACCGGCGATAGAGCTGGCAGCGCGCGGCCACATGGTCGCGCCTGTAGTGCAAAAAAAATGGAGCAATGCGATCCCGATTTTGCAAAACCAGCCCGGCTTTGCGCAAACCTTCATGCCGCATGGCCGCGCCCCGCAAGTCGGTGAAAACTTCATCTTTGCCGATGCCGCAGAATCGCTGAGAAAAATCGCTGAAACCAAGGGCGCAGCCTTCTATAAAGGCGAACTGGCCGAAGCCATCGTCAATTACGCAAAGGAACATGGCGGCGCCATGACGCTGTCCGACCTCGCCGGCTTCCAGCCGGAATGGGTCACGCCTATCCAGAAGGATTACGCCGGCCACACCGTGCACGAAATTCCGCCTAACGGCCAGGGCATCGCCGCACTGATCGCGCTGGGCATACTCGACAAGCTGGACCTCAAGCGCTTCCCGGCCGATTCAGTCGAAAGCCAGCATCTGCAGATCGAAGCAATGAAGCTGGCCTTTGCCGACACCTACAAATGGGTCGCCGATGAAAAATACATGACGGAAGTATCGGTCAGGGATTTGCTCGACGATGGCTACCTGAGCGAGCGCGCCAAGCTGATAGACCTGCAAAGCGCGACGCGTTTCAACTACGGCACGCCACCCAAGGGCGGCACGATCTACCTGACCGCCGCCGACGAGAGCGGCATGATGGTCAGCTTCATCCAGTCGAATTACATGGGCTTCGGCTCCGGCGTGGTCGTGCCGGGCACCGGCATCAGCCTGCAGAATCGCGGCTACAGCTTCAACCTCAATCCGCGCCATCCTAATTGCGTCGCACCGAACAAGCGCCCCTTCCACACCATCATCCCCGGCTTCCTCAGCAAGGACGGCCAGCCGCAAATGAGCTTTGGCGTCATGGGCGGCAACATGCAACCGCAAGGCCATGTGCAAACCCTGGTGCGCATGCTGTCCTATAACCAGCAGCCGCAAGCCGCCTGCGATGCGCCGCGCTGGAAGGTCAACGTCGGCATGTCGGTCGATGTGGAAGAATCCATGCCGCCGGACGTGCGCGCTGCACTGATCGCGCGCGGCCACAAGATAGAGAAAGTCGCCGACAGCTATATGGATTTCGGCTCCGGCCAGTTCATCTGGAAAACTGAAAACGGCTACATCGCCGCCAGCGATCCGCGCCGCGATGGGCAGGCAGTCGGTTATTAAAAGCTGCAAGACGGGCAACGCTCGCTTATCAAAAGCTGCGATACGGCGGAAGGCGTGATGCTTTCCGCCCCATCGCTGATGCAGTTATTTCATAGACTGCATAAGCGACATTCATCGCACGTATCTCTCCATCACACATCATCGTCGTCGCGTTGCAATCAACCGACATCCCGCATCGAATTCACTACTATTTTTTAAATTCCTCGCGTAATTCACGTTCTGGTAACAACGGCGTCATTGCTTTGTGAGAACATTATTTTCGGTCGCGTGATCACGCCCAGTGTTGCGCACGATTCCTGCTTTACTCGTGTAGCACTGGCTGGCTTGGCGCCACCGATCAAATAATGTCTGGCAACGTCACACGGGAAAATAGATGAAGCGTAGCGAGTTGCGTCACAAGATACAAAACAGCAGCCTGGGTTTCCTCGCCGGCTATGTGGATACGCTGGGTTTCGTCGCCCTGTTCGGCTTGTTTACTGCGCACGTAACGGGCAACTTTGTCTTGATCGGTGCAGAAATGGCGCATCCTCAGGGCGGCCCCTTGCTGCTGAAGATCCTCGCCTTCCCGGCCTTCATCTTTGGCGTCGTGATTGCGCGCCTGATGATCGCAGCGCTGCTCAAATACCATCTCCATGCGCTGTGGTACGCCTACATACTGCAACTGGCTTTACTGATCGCCTTCATGGTCGCCGGCATCAAGGCCAGCCCGATTGCTGCCGAGCCGACGCTGATGGCAGAGATCGCCGGCATCATAGGTGCGATGGCGATGGGTACGCACAGCGCCTGCGGACGCTTGCTGCTGTCGCATCTGGCACCCACCGCGATGATGACCGGCAATGTCACCCAGCTAGTCATCGATGCGGTCGATGTGATGCGCGGCGCGGCTGACGATATGGTCAAACAACGTTGCATCAAATTCCTGTGGCCGGTCGTCGCTTTCGCCATCGGTGCCGTCGGTGCTGCGTTCGCCTATCAATTCGCCGGCTTCTACGCATTGCTGCTGCCTATCGTGATCCTGCTTTACCTGATGTATATAGAGCGCGGCGCGATGCACAAGACGCAAAACATGCCCAAGATCGTCGCCAGGCAGTAATTCAAGCTGGTTCAGCAATGCCTGCGGTGGATTCCAGTCTGCCCTGGCTCATCCTCACTTCCTGCCTGCGCGGGAATGCCCGCAATGACGTGGCCAGGTCCTCAATGCAGGACATTGCTGCACTGGCCAGCCATTTCCGGCCCATCCTCATATAGTGCGCAAGCACCGTAGCTGCTACGGTAAAATGCCCTTTACTTCTTAACATTGCGCTATCCAGCCCAGAACCAGCATCCATGAGCAACGATACAAAAAACGGCAGCACGAACGCAAACACGCCAGCCAACCCGGCCTCCTCGAATTTCCTGCGCGGCATCATAGAAGCCGATCTCGCCGCCGGCAAGCACGCCAACCGTAGCGACAAGGACGGCCAGCCGCTGCCGACCGTGATCACGCGCTTCCCGCCCGAGCCTAACGGCTACCTGCACATAGGCCATGCCAAATCGATCTGCCTGAACTTCGGCCTTGCGCGCGATTACGCCGGCCGCTGCAACCTGCGCTTCGACGACACCAATCCGACCAAGGAAGAGCAGGAATACGTAGACACGATCAT
>NZ_JAUSME010000338.1 GCF_030645555.1 Herminiimonas sp. | reverse complement strand
CAGGAACGACAACGCCGGACCGCTCGCCGAACCGAGGCGCACTTCGGATTCTGCCGCGGCGAGCTTGATCTCGACCAGGCAGTCGGTTTCCTGCGCATTCGAGCGTTCCGCATTGACGACCATGCCGCATGGTTGTTCAGGATCGTTGACCGAGAAAATTTCCGTGCCTGGAGCCACGCTGCTTGCATACACGCTCGCATGCAGCATGCGGCGCTTGAGCTTGCCGAGGTACTGGCTGCGCGCCACGATTTCCTGCCCCGGATAGCAACCTTTCTTGAAATTGACTCCGCCTATCAATTCGAAATTGATCATTTGCGGGACGAACTTCTCTTGCGTAGCCGTCGTGATGTGCGGCACGCCGCTGTCGATTTCCGCCAGTCGCCAGGCATCTGTGCCAGCAGCTTGCAGGATGTCAGTCAACTGCGGCCACGCGGTCATGGCTTGCTCTGCCGTCGTGATCCATTGGTAACGTGGCACTTCGTAGGCATTGGCATGACGGATCAGCGTGCCGGCGGCGGATTCCACCTTGCCGTAAATTGCCACCGGCAAAACGGGAAACCATTGCATCAGCGCGCTGGCGGCGGCAGGGCCGGCCAGGCCCAGCATCACATGCTGCTCTGTTGTATCGCTAAACTTTGCCTTGGCGCGCAGCACGAACATTTGCAGGCGTTTCTGTATGCCCGCCTGTATTTCGCGTGGCAATTGCAGCATGATGCCATCCGTCGTTTTCCAGATCAGCAAGTCAGCCAGCAAGCGCCCCTTTGGAGAGCAGTAGCCGGCCAGACGCGCTTCGTTCGCATCCAGATGTTCGACGTCATTGCTGAGCTGGTTATGCAGGAAGTGCGCGGCATCTTCCCCTGTGGCCGAGATCAAGCCCAGATGGGTCAGTGGAGTGACAAAATTGCTTCTGGCCGTCTCAGCCGGCATTTCTGTGCCGAAAGACAGCAGCTGGGGCGCGGATTCCGCGCTGACAGCCATATTAAATTGCGCACCTTGTGCGGCCAGAAAATCTAACCATGTAGTCATAATTTCAATCAATAAGTTCGAGCAGGGAGCCGTTCAGCTATTATCATTAGAACCCGATTATAGTGGCGTGAGAAAAACACGTCCGATCACCACCGAATTACCTTCGATTCCACCGAGACCCTGCCTTGATTAAAAAACTATTCACCCTGATCATCATGCTGGCCATCCTGGCTGCGGCAGCGCTCGTGTACTGGGCGCAGCAGCCCATCATCGACGGCAATCAGGAAAAAATCGAGTTCAGCATCGCTCCCGGCAGCAGTCTCAGAAGCAGCATGCAGCAAATCGCAGATGCAGGCGCACCGGTTCAACCCTTCCTGCTGATGGTGCTGGCGCAAGCCACCGGCAACAGCACCAAGATGAAGGCCGGCACCTATGAATTGAAGCCAGGCACCACGCCCAACCGCTTGCTCAGGCAATTGGTGCGCGGTGAATTCGTGCAGGAAGCGCTGACGGTCATCGAGGGATGGAACTTCAAGCAGATGCGCCAGGCGATCAATACGCATCCGGGATTGAAGCATGAGACAGCCGTCCTGTCAGATACTGAATTGATGGCGAAAATAACCAGCGACTTCAAGATCCCGGAAGGCCTGTTTTATCCCGATACCTATATGTTCGCCAAGAACTCCAGCGATCTGCAGATCTACCGGCAGGCGCACAATCTGATGCTCAAGCGCTTGAATGAGGCGTGGCTGGCGCGCGACCCGTCGCTGCCGTATGCCTCGCCGTATGAAGCGCTGACCATGGCTTCCATCGTGGAAAAGGAAACCGGCAAGAAGTCTGAACGCACGCTGATCGCCGGCGTTTTCGTCAACCGGCTGAAACAGGGCATGCGCCTGCAAACCGACCCCACCGTGATCTACGGCATGGGCGAGAGTTACAAAGGCAATATACGCAAGAGCGATCTGCTTAACGATACGCCGCACAACACGTATACTCGCAGCGGTTTGCCGCCTACGCCGATAGCCTTGCCTGGCATGGAATCGCTGCAGGCAGCCTTGAATCCGGCGCCTACCGATGCCGTGTATTTCGTTGCGCGCGGCGATGGCAGCAGCCTGTTTTCTTCCAACCTGGATGATCACAATAACGCCGTAAACAAGTATCAGCGCAATGCCGGCGCAAATAAATGACGTAAAAGTAGCGTAAATAAACAGTGCAAATAATTCAGATCATTTTTATGGCAGTGGCATGACGACAGCAAAATTCATTACATTTGAAGGCATAGACGGCGCGGGAAAATCCACCCACCTGGCGTTCGTGGCCGACTTGCTGCGCGCGCGCGGGAAAACCGTCGTCCTTACCCGTGAGCCGGGCGGTACCAGTCTGGGTGAAGCGCTGCGCAACATCCTGCTGCATGAAAAAATGCACCTCGAAACAGAAGCCTTGCTGATGTTTGCGGCGCGGCGCGAACATATCGCGCAAGTCATAGAACCGGCGTTGGCGCGTGGCGACTGGGTTATATCCGACCGCTTTACCGACGCGACGTTTGCCTATCAGGGTGGCGGGCGCAAGCTGGAGCGGCAAAAGCTTGTTGCATTGGAAGCATGGGTGCATCCGCATCTGCAGCCGGACCTGACGCTGTTGTTCGACGTGCCGCTGGACGTGGCGCGTGCGCGGCTGGATGCAACGCGTGAACTGGATAAGTTCGAGCAGGAAAAAGCGGATTTTTTTGCCGCGACACGCGCTGAATACCTGCGCCGCGCCGATGAATTTCCGCAGCGCTTCGTGAAAATAGATTCGACACTGCCGATAGCGGAGATTCAGGACTATTTGCGCGACATCATTGCCGAGTTCGATCGATGAGTGCAGCGCTTTATCCATGGCAGCAAGCTTCCTGGCAGCAATGGCAGCAGTTGCGCGAGCGCCTGCCGCACGCGATTTTATTTCACGGGCCGCAAGGCATAGGCAAGACGGCTTTTGCCGAAGCCTGCGCGCAATCGCTGTTGTGCGAAGCGCCGGCGGCTGACGGCCATGCCTGCGGCAAGTGCGATGCCTGCGGCTGGTTCGCGCAATACAGCCATCCGGACTATCGCCGCGTGCGCCCTGAAATTCTCGATGACGGCGATGGTGCGGAAGGCGACGAAGCAGAAGCTGGCGACACAAAGAAATCCAAATCTACCAAGGCGCCTTCGAAGGAAATCAAGATAGACCAGGTGCGCGCCTTGTCTGATTTCATGAATATTTCCACGCATCGTTCCGGCATGCGCGTGATCACGCTGTATCCGGCCGAAGCCTTGAACACGGCTGCCGCCAATTCCCTGCTGAAAATGCTGGAAGAACCGCCGCCGCGCACGATGTTCCTGCTGGTAACCAACAGCATAGATCGCCTGCTGCCGACCATCCTGTCGCGTTGCCGCAAGTTTGCGCTGGCCATGCCGGGCCAGGATGAGGCGCTGGCCTGGCTCAAGGCGCAGCAGGTCAGCGATGCCGCAAGCTGGCTGGCCGAGCAGGGCGGTGCGCCGCTGGCGGCACTGGAATCGTCGCAAGCCGGCAGCCGCGAAACGATGGATGATTTCCTGCGCCAGCTGGCGCAGCCCGGTGTTGATGCCGCCTTGAAAGCTGCCGAGCGCTTGCAGAAAACCCCCGTCACTGAATTAGTCGCGTGGCTGCAACGCTGGCTGCATGACGTGCTTTCCGTCAAACTTTCCGGCACAATCCGTTACTATCCTCGTTACCAGAAGGAATTGGGTGCGCTGGCGGCACGCGCCGATACGGCTGCCTTGCTGCAGGCGATCAAGGCGGTTAATGAGCGGCGCGCAATTGCCGACCATCCGCTGGCGCCCAAGCTCTTCATAGAAGACATGTTGCTGGATTATTCGACGCTTTTTTCCTGAAAGGTTTGTAATGGCAGATAACCCGATTGCAGCTGGAAGTCCCGTAGTCGGCCGTCCATCGGTATTGTCGTTGCCGATCAAGGAAAAGTCCGCACTGTATGCGGCTTACATGCCGTTTCTGGCGAATGGCGGCATTTTCGTGCCCTCGACCAAGCCGTACAAGATAGGCGATGAAATCTATCTGATCCTGACCCTGATGGATGATCCGACCAAGTATCCGATTGCCGGCAAGATTGCATGGATCACGCCGGCCGGTGCAAACAACAACAAGGCGCAGGGCATAGGCGTGCAGTTTTCCGCCGACGAGAGCGGCCAGCGCATCAAGCAGCGGATAGAGGAATTGCTGGGCGCAGCTCTCGGTTCATCGCGCGCCACGCATACGCTGTAAGATTTTCGCTGCGGATCCGTTCCGCCCGATATGGCTGTAAAGGCTGGCATCGCAGCAAACGCTTGTGACGCGTACAATTCAGTCCCATGTATATCGATTCCCACTGTCACATCAATTTCCCTGAACTGGCTGCGCGCATGCCGGAAATACTCGGCAAGATGGCCGAGAACGAAGTCAGCCATGCGCTGTGCGTTTCAGTGGATTTGCCTAACTTCCCCAGCGTGCTTGCGCTGGCGGAGTCGCACGCCAACATTTATGCATCGGTAGGCGTGCACCCCGATTATGAAGATACGCCGGAGCCATCAGTCGATGATTTGATCCGCCTGTCGGATCATTCGAAGATCGTCGCGATCGGCGAAACCGGCCTCGACTATTACCGCCTGGAAGGCGATCTGGAATGGCAGCGCGAGCGTTTCCGCAACCATATCCGCGCCTCGCGTGCGACCGGCAAGCCCTTGATCATCCATACGCGCGCTGCCTCCGCAGACACGATACGCATCATGCGTGAAGAAGGCGCAGGTACCGATGCAGGCGGCGCAGCCGGTGTCATGCATTGCTTTACCGAATCGCTGGAAGTGGCGCAAGCGGCGATGGAAATGGGTTTTTATATTTCATTTTCCGGCATCGTCACTTTCAAGAGTGCGAAGGATTTGCAGGCGGTGGCGCGGGAAGTACCGCTGGAACAGATGCTGATAGAAACCGATTCGCCGTATCTGGCGCCGGTGCCGCATCGCGGCAAGATGAACGAGCCGGCGCTGGTGCGCCACGTGGCGGAATATCTAGCTACGCTGAAGGGCGAACCAGTGGAACGGATAGCGCAGCAGACGACGGACAATTTCTTCAACTTATTCAAGATAGCGCGGTAAAAAATGCTGAACACGAAACCGGATCGCATGCGCAGACTTTGTTTGCAACTCATAGTGATGGGGGCGGCAGTCGCAAGCCTGCCCATGCTGGCGCATGCGGGTGCGTACGAAGATTACTTTGAAGCTGTGAAGATCGATGATGCTGCTGGCGTGACTTCGCTGCTGCAGCGCGGCTTCGATCCGAATACGGTCGAGCCACAACGTGGCGATACAGGCTTGATACTGGCCTTGCGTGAAAAAGCGATGAAGGTATTTGCCGTCTTGCTGAAGGCGCGCGGAACAGATATCGATCGGCAGGCAAACAATGGCGATACGGCATTGATGATCGCAGCCTACACGGCTAACAAGGTAGCGGTACAGGCATTGCTGGACAAGGGTGCTGCCGTCAACAGGGCGGGCTGGACTGCGCTGCATTATGCGGCGGCGGCTGGCGACAATGACATCGTCAACCTGCTGCTGGATAAATCAGCCGAGCTGGATGCGCTGTCACCGAACAAAACCACGCCTATCATGATGGCGGCACGTGGCGGCCATATTTATACGGTGAAAATACTGCTCGATGCGGGCGCCGATGCCGCGCTGAAAAATGATGCAGGCATGAGCGCGATCGATTTTGCCAGGCAGAATGGCAACAAGGACATCATCGAAGGATTGACCTATCGTCTGAAGAAGGCGGGCAAACTGTAAGCGTATCGCTGTTGCGTCCTGATATAAAAACGCGCCATTTCAGTTGAAGCTGAAATGGCGCGTTTTTAATTTTCAAGCCAGTAATCTTCAGTTCAAATCAAGCCTTCAAACAGAATCACATCCACCAGGTCGCCGGCTTTGACGTCAGCCCGGTCATGCTCCAGCACCACCATGCAATTTGCTTCCGACATCGAACGCAGCACGCCGGAACCTTGCGAGCCGGTGATCGAGACTTCCTGTATGCCAGCGCTGTTTCGGCTCAGGATGCCGCGCTGATATTCGGTGCGGCCCGGACGTTTGCGGATTGCCGCTTTCGACACGACGCGCATCAAGGGTGGTGCTGCCACTGCCGATGCGCCCATCATGTGCAGCAAGGCCTGGCGCGCCAGGAAATAGAAAGTCACCATGACAGCGACTGGATTGCCGGGCAAGCCGAACAAATAGGCTTGTTTGCCATTCGATGCGATCTTGCCGAAGGCCATAGGACGGCCCGGACGCATGCCGATTTTCCAGAAACCGACGTCGCCGAGTTGCGCCATCATCTGCTTGGTGTAATCTGCCTCGCCTACCGATACGCCGCCTGAGGTAATGATCGCATCGGCATTTTCACAAGCGGTGCGGAATGCGGCTTCGAGTACTGCCGGATCATCCTTGATGACGC
The DNA here is from genome assembly GCF_030645555.1 of Herminiimonas sp. Classification (GTDB taxonomy): domain Bacteria; phylum Pseudomonadota; class Gammaproteobacteria; order Burkholderiales; family Burkholderiaceae_D; genus Oxalicibacterium. Next base: position 6,624 of record NZ_JAUSME010000338.1, on the reverse strand, counting down.
CCATGTCGACCACGTCGCAACCGAGGCGCGTCAGCATGCCATAGAGGGTGTAGCGGTTGCTATCGTAGACGCAACCTTCATCCAGCGTTTCGCCTATCGAGCGCAATTCGTCGCCGGTCGAGAAAAATGCCACGCGCAGCCGGCGTTGTACCGGCACTTCGCCTATACCCAGTGACGCCAGCAAGCCGAGGTCGGCCGGGCGCAGGATCTTGCCTTTTTGCAGCGCAGGTGTACCTACCTTGAGGTCTTCACCTTTCAGGCGGCGATTGTCGCCGGTCTTTACTGCGCCGGCCGGGATCGTGATGGCGCTATCACCAGCCGCATTTGCGCCCAGCACGTATTCCTGCGGGATCACGGTGTCGCATCCGCCCGGCATGATGGCGCCGGTCATGATGCGCACGCATGCGCCGCTGCCTACCGTGCCATCAAAGGCGCGACCGGCAAAGGCGGTGCCTATGACTTTCAGGCTCAGGTCACTATCCTTGTTCAGTTCCTTGCCGTGGAAGGCATAGCCATCCATTGCAGAGTTGTCGTGCGACGGGACATTGATAGGCGAGACGATATCGGCTGCCAGCACGCGATCGAGTGCGCTGCGCAGGGCGATTTTTTCCACCGCATTGATCGGTTCGATGAGCTGGCGAATGATGGCTTGCGCATCTGCCACCGGCAGCGCATCGGGGTCGTAATCGGACAGGCAGCTGATGACGCTGGCGAGTGTCTTGTTGGCTGGATTCAATGCGGTATCGGAGTCTTTGGACATGTCGTCGTCTAAATCGGCAAGGTTGGAGTCGCGGAGGAGATAAGCGGCGCGCAGGTTCATGGCTCAGTCGGTTTCCAGCTGGTGCAATTCGTCGCGGGTGTTGATGTTGCGGAAGGCATCTTCCTCATCGAAATGGACTTCCGCCACGTTCAGCGATGCATACCATTTATCAAACTTGCGTCCACCTTCCTGCAGGTACAAGGTCAGGTGCGGCAGCAGCGATGTTTTCGCCAGGCAAAACACCGGGTGCGCCTGGCGTGTATCGCCGGCACCAGTGACGGCAACCGCCAGGTCGGCATTTTTTTCTTCCAGTCCTGCTGCCAGGCGCTCTACCAGGTCGGCCGGCAGGAAGGGCGAATCGCAGGGTGCGGTCACCAGGTAATCGGTATCGCAATGGACCATGCCGGTTTGCAAGCCGGCCAGCGGTCCGGCAAAGCCCTGCATTTCATCCTGCCACACCGGTACGCCGAAACCTTCATACGGTGCGATGTTCTGGTTCGCATTGATCATCACGTAGCCGACTTGCGGCGACAGGCGCATCAACACATGCAGGGCCATGGGCGCACTGCGGAACATCTGCAAGCCCTTGTCGACTGTGCCCATGCGGGTGCCGCGACCGCCAGCGAGTATGAGCCCGGTAATTTGACTGGTATCCATGTTTTTAAATTGTTCCGATATCAGTTGAATAAAATGTACTAGCCGCCGATGTTAGACATTTCGTCTTTGCGGTCCGGCTGCAAGCCTTCGGTATTGGCGGTGCGCAATTCAGAGTAGCGATCGTCGCGCGCGCGCCAGATGTGGGCGATGGCGGTCGATATTTCTTCATCCGTTTTGCCGCCGCGCATCAGCGCGCGCAAATCGTGGCCGCCGGTGGCGAACAGGCAGGTATACAGTTTGCCTTCAGTCGACAGGCGGGCGCGGCTGCAGTCGGCGCAGAATGCCTGCGTCACGCTGGAGATGACGCCGATTTCGCCGCCGCCATCGTTGGTCTGGTCAAGGTAGCGCCAGCGGCCTGCGGTTTCACCAGTGTAATTCGGCGCGATGGCTGTCAGCGGCATCTCGGCATGGATGCGGCGTACGACTTCGGCCGAAGGGATCACTTCATCCATCTTCCAGCCATTCGATGCGCCTACATCCATGTATTCGATGAAGCGCAGGATATACGGGGTGTTCTGGAAATGGCGCGCCATCGGCACGATTTCCTGATCGTTCATGCCGCCCTTGACGACCATATTGATCTTGATCGGGCCGAGGCCGGCGCTATGCGCAGCTTCTATCCCTTCGAGTACATCGGATACGGCAAAGTCGACGTCATTCATTTGCTTGAAGACCTTGTCGTCGAGCGCATCCAGTGAAACGGTGACGCGCTTCAAGCCGGCATCTTTCAGTGCCTGCGCCTTGCGTGCCAGCAGCGAGCCGTTGGTCGTCAGCGTCAGGTCGAGTTCGCGGCCGTCCGGCGTGCGCAGGGCGCTCAGCATGGCGATCAGCCTTTCGACGTTCTTGCGCAGCAGCGGCTCGCCACCGGTCAGACGGATTTTCTCTACGCCATGGGCGACGAACAGCGCTGCGATGCGGGTGATTTCTTCAAAAGACAGCAGCGATGAATGCGGCAGGAAGGCATAGTCCTTGTCGAAGACTTCTTTCGGCATGCAATAGACGCAGCGGAAATTGCAGCGGTCGGTGATCGAGATGCGCAAATCCTGCAAAGGGCGCGCGCGCGTATCCGCCAGCAAGCCGGTAGGTGCTTCCAGGCTTGCCGGTATGACCGGTATCTTGTTTAGATAGCGCAGGTCTGCGAGCGGGATGATTTTTTCAGTCATGGCGTCAGTCGTGTAAGTACCGCCATTGTAAGTGGTTCACGCCGGACGTGTCGAATCCGGGCCGGCTATTTGCCGCTGGCCGAGCGCGATATCCTGCGCTCCCAGTCGGCTTGCCCGGGATCGAATATGAAATTATGACAATCTTTGCACAGAAGTCATCAGCGAGCCGCATGCAATTGGTTTAGACTTGCGCTATAAAATTCAGGAGAAACAATGAGTATCACGATAGAAGCAGTCAAGGCAGCATTGTCTACAGTAATTGACCCTAACACCGGTAAGGATTTGGTCAGCAGCCGCTCCGCAAAGAATATCCAGATCAATGGCACCAATGTCATATTTGATGTGGAGCTGGGCTATCCGGCCAAAAGCCAGATAGACGGGATACGCAAGGCATCGATTGCCGCGGTCCGCACCATCGACGGCATGGGCAGCGTCACGGCCAATGTCTTTTCCAAGATCGTTGCGCACTCTGCACAGCGCGGCGTCAAGCTGCTGTCCAACGTCAAGAACATCATTGCGGTCGCTTCCGGCAAGGGTGGCGTCGGCAAATCGACCACCTCGGTGAACCTGGCGCTGGCACTGGCGGCAGAGGGCGCGCAGGTCGGCATACTGGACGCCGACATCTACGGCCCGTCGCAACCGATGATGATGGGCATTTCCGGCCGGCCGGAAAGTGCCGATGGCAAGACGATGGAACCGATGGAAAACTATGGTTTGCAGGTATCGAGCATCGGTTTCATGATCGACCCGGACGAACCCATGGTGTGGCGCGGGCCTATCGTGACGCAGGCCTTGACCCAATTGTTGGAACAGACCAACTGGCGCGATCTGGATTACCTGATCGTCGACATGCCGCCAGGCACCGGCGACATACAATTGACGATGTCGCAAAAAGTGCCGGTCACCGGCGCCGTGATCGTGACGACGCCGCAGGATATCGCCTTGCTGGATGCGCGCAAGGGCTTGAAGATGTTCGAGAAAGTCGGCATTCCAATTCTCGGCATCGTGGAAAACATGAGCACGCACATCTGCTCGAATTGCGGTCATGCCGAAGCGATTTTCGGCGAGGGCGGCGGTGAAAAAATGTGCGGCGAATACGGTGTGGATTTCCTCGGCGCCCTGCCTTTGACGATGTCGATACGCCAGCAGGCGGATTCGGGCAAGCCTACGGTAGTGGCTGATCCGGATGGTCCGATCTCGGTAATCTACAAGCAAATCGCGCGCAAGATTGCGATCAAGGTGGCGGAAAAAGCCAAGGATATGTCGGCCAAGTTCCCGACCATCGTGGTCAAGAATGATTGATGTTTTTTGCCGGATCAGTGGAAGATTTGAGCTTGCCTTTGAAGTGAAGGGCTGATTTTTCAGCTTGTACGCGCGGCTTCATTTTTCCACTGATCGTCTTCCGTTGTCGTTTTCATGCCGTGGTTTCAGTGCTCAGGGAATCCGGTTTGCAGTTTTGGCGTACGCTGGCAACGGCGTCGCTATATCATCACAACGACAGGCACATCAGTGCCGTAATGAGGAAACATGGAGACAGAAGCAATCCGCATAGGCGTCATCATGCAATGCACGCCGCTAGCGAATCGATGGCAGCCGTTCCAGTGGCAGCCGATAGAAGTCGTCGGTCAGGTCGGGCCGGCGCAGAGCGCGCCGCACTGCCTGCGCAATGATCCTGCCGATACGCGCTGGTTATTCACCGGCATCGATGTGCGTCTGTGCAGCACCGAGGCGGAAGGATATTTCCTCAACATCAGTGCGCCGACGCCATGCTGGTTCATCATGTGGCGCTTCGAAGAAGTCGACGGCGTGGAGCTGGCAGTGCCAAAATCGGTCACGCTTTCATACAATGAAGCGGCACGCCTGATGGATGGTGGCGAACGCGTCGATACGCTGCCGGCTTCCGCCGACATCGTCGAGCGATTGACTGCCTTCACAAACGAGTACTACCACCCCGAACCGAAGCGCAAGAACAAGAAGCCATCATTTGAAGGTGGCGAGGGCGTCGCCAAAATGGCGAGTGCCGAAGGTGGGAAAAATGGCGGCTGATGATTTCTTTGCGCGCTGGTCGAAGAAAAAAAACGGCGCCACCACGGATGCAGAACAGGCGCAGGCCGGCGTGCCGCTTGCGCCTGCAGCTGACGACAATGGTGAGCTGGCAGGCCAAACGGAAGCAGCGGTCAAGCCCTTGCCGACCCAGGAAGATGTCGCTCAATTGACGCACGATTCGGATTACTCGGCGTTCATGGCGCAAGGCGTGGATGAATCGGTCAAGCAGTCGGCGATGAAAAAACTGTTTACCAATCCGCACTTCAATATCATGGATGGCCTGGATATTTATATTGAAGACTACAACACCTTCGAGCCCATCAGTCCTGCGCTGCTCGCCTCGCTGAGTCATGCAAAAGCATTGCTGGATCCGCTGTCCCAGCTGCAGGCGCCATTGATGAGCCTGCTCGAAAAAATACCGGAAAAAACCGAAGCGGCTTTGCTTGAGAATGAGCCGCCGCCGCCGGCATCCGATACAGTTTCTTCAAATACAGAACAGGAAGTCGCAGCTGATGCGATACTTCCCGCTGCAGAATTGAAAAAAGACGATTCCGAACCGCATCCAGCCAGCGATGGATCAGGAACAGCAGGATTGACCGCAGCAGTCACCAATACGCAGGAGTCCAGCGTTACGCGTAACGTGGACGACGTTTAAGACAGTTTGTCTCAGCCAGCATCTACCAGCCAGCCAATGACTACACAATTCAAAGTATGCAATTGCAATCGCACGATGCCCCTCGACGCTGCCGCCGGTGCGCAGCTCGGCGCGGCGCTCGGAACTCCGGCGCTGCCGGTCGCCACTGAATTATGCCGGCGCGAAGTCAGCTCTTATCTGGCGGCGCTGGATGGGGTCGATGATGTCGTGGTTGCCTGCACGCAGGAACGCAGCCTGTTTGCCGAACTTGCGCAACAGAAGAACTCGGTCGCACCTTTGCGCTTTGTTAACATCAGGGAAACCGGCGGCTGGAGTGCGCAGGCAAAAAATGCCTTGCCCAAGATGGCCGCGCTGCTGGCCGCTGCTGCCTTGCCCGATCCGGAGCCGGTGCCTGTCGTCAATTACGATTCGGCCGGACATGCGCTGATCATCGGACCTGCCGACCAGGCGTTGCCCTGGGCGCAGCGCCTCTGCGATCAAGTCGATGTCAGCGTGTTGCTGACTGAAGGCAGCGAGACGCAGATGCTGGGCGAGCGCAGCTTCCCCAGTTTTTCCGGCAATAAAATCGCAGTCACCGGCTGGCTGGGCGCGTTCAAGGTGCGCTGGCAGCAAGACAATCCGATCGATCTCGAAACCTGCATACGCTGCAATGCCTGTATAGAAGTCTGCCCGGAAGGCGCAATTGATCTGACTTACCAGATCGATATGGACAAGTGCACTGCGCATCGCGATTGCGTCAAGGCTTGCGGCAGCATAGGCGCGATCGATTTCATGCGCGGCGATATCACGGCGGCCACTGAGCGGGACGGCGAGTTTGACCTGATCTTCGACCTGTCACGCACGCCGCTGGTGCTGGCGCATCAATTGCCGCAGGGGTATTTCGCTCCCGGGCAGGATGTGGCGCGCCAGTTTGCCGACAGTCTGAAGCTCACGCAAATGACCGGCCAGTTTGAAAAACCGAAATTCTTTACCTACAAAGAAAAGCTGTGCGCGCACAGCCGCAATGAAAAAATAGGCTGCAGCGCCTGTATAGATATTTGTTCCGCCGAAGCGATTAGCCACAACGGCAATCATGTCAGGGTAGAACCGAATCTGTGCGCCGGCTGCGGCGCCTGCACTACGGTTTGCCCATCCGGCGCGATGGCGTATGCATATCCGCGTGCCACCGACATGGGGCTGCGTTTGAAGACGATGCTGGGCACCTACGCCAAGGCCGGCGGTCGCCAGGCCGGGCTGCTGTTTCACAGCAAGGGGCAGGGCGCAACGCTGGTTACCCAAGTGGGTCGTCTGGCCAAGGCTGGCTGGCAGGGCATGCCGGCGCGCATAATCCCGGTCGAGTTGCA
>NZ_JAUSME010000328.1 GCF_030645555.1 Herminiimonas sp. | reverse complement strand
CTGAAGGGAAAGTATGCAGTGCTGAACATGATCCCCTACAACACCATCCCCGACCTCCATTTCAAGCGGCCCGCGCTGGAACGCACGCAGGAAATTGCGCGCGCCCTGCACAAGCGCGGCGTGCTGACCAAGCTGCGCGACTCCGCGGGCCAGGAGGTCGATGGCGGCTGCGGACAGCTGCGGGCGCGTGCTGCTGAATCCCGGTGCAAAACGATCCCGGTGCTGGCGGCAAAATGACTACAGATGACTGGCGCCGCTAGCCTGGCGCCAGCGACACGGCATGGTCAATACACGCCCATGTAATCGCGCTTGCCAATCGGCAGCCCGTTGTGGCGCAGGATGGCGTACGCGGTTGTCACATGGAAGAAAAATTGCGGCAGGCCGTAGTTGACCAGGTACGCCTGACCGCTGAATTTCTTTTCCTTCGGCGTACCTGGGCGCAGCACGATTTCCCTGCTTTCGCTGCCGTCAAAATTTGATGCGTCGGCGCCATCCAGGAAAGCCAGTGTCTGGGTCAGCAGTGCATCGAGGTCGGCGAAGCTCTTCTCTTTTCCGTCATGGACGGGAACATCGACATCGCCCAGGCGTGCCGTGACGCCGCGTGCGAAATCGGCCGCAATCTGCACCTGCTTGATCAGCGGTAGCATGTCCGGATACAGGCGTGCCTGCAAAAATGCATCAGGCTCTATCGATTTGGTGACGACATGGGCGTCGGCCTGCGCCAGGATGGTTTGCAGGGCCAACAGCATTTGCTTGAATACGGGGACGGAGTGGGTGTACATCGGGCTGGTCATGGTCGTTCCTTGGTGGGGTGCAGGGTTGTGGCATTCGAAGGTGCGTATCGTCGAATCGCCGGATTGCCGAAGCATATAGGCTTTAAGTCCGCACAGAAAACAAAAAGCCCACCTTCGAAGGTGGGCTTTTTGTTTTCTGTCTGGAGGCGGGGGTCGGGATCGAACCGGCGTAAACGGCTTTGCAGGCCGCTGCATAACCACTTTGCTACCCCGCCGTGGCTGCGTATTTTAACTGCTTGCCGTGAAATTTGCTGCGACTGCCGATCACGACGGGATCAGGCGCCAAACAACAAACGAACCCGGCAATGAAACCATCAACAAAAAAGGGAAGCCGGTGAGGCTTCCCTTTTGAATTTTTGGAGCGGGAGAAGAGTCTCGAACTCTCGACCTCAACCTTGGCAAGGTTGCGCTCTACCAACTGAGCTACTCCCGCATCACTAGAGAGACGCAATTATAGATGATGGATAAAAACTGTCAAGCTAGTTGCCCGAAAAATCATCGTAATTTTGCATTCACCTTCATCAGGGGCCATGCCTTGCGCAAGTAATAAAACATTGACCACAGTGTCAGCGCAGCGGCAATCCACAACAGCCACTGCCCCCAGTAGTGCGTGTCGATCCGCTTGAACAGGATGCCGTCATACAGCAGCATCGGAATGGCGACCATCTGCGCGGTGGTCTTGATCTTGCCGATCGAGCTGACCGCAACCGATTTCGATGCGCCGATCTGCGCCATCCACTCGCGCAGCGCAGAGATGGTGATCTCGCGGCCGATGATGATGAAGGCGATGATGGAAATGTAATCGACCGAGCGGAACTCGATCAGCACCAGCAATGCGCCGGCCACCATCAGCTTGTCGGCCACCGGGTCGAGGAATGCGCCGAAGGCGGAAGTCTCGTTCCAGCGCCGCGCCAGGAAGCCGTCCAGCCAGTCGGTGAAGGCTGCGCCTATGAAGATCGTGGTGGAGGCCACGCCCTTGTTGAATGGTGACAGCCAGAGATCCGGCAGGTAGAACACGCCAACGATGAGCGGAATCATCGCCACGCGCAGCCAGGTCAGCAGGATCGGTATGTTAAGGGGCATGGTTGTTATCGTGATGTGCCGGCCAGACTATATCCGAGATAAGGCCATGGCCGGGCAACGGGGCTAATTTAATGCAATTGACGGTAAATGTCCTCAGCTAACTGCCGCGAGATGCCTTCGACCGAGGCGATTTCCTCGACGCTGGCAGCCTGTACGCCGCGCAATCCACCAAAGCGGGCCAACAGCTTCTGGCGCCGCCTGGCGCCGACGCCTTCTATTTCTTCGAGTTGCGATGCTTGCCGGGTCTTGGCACGCCGCGCGCGCATGCCGGTGATGGCAAAGCGATGCGCCTCGTCGCGAATCTGTGCAATCAACATCAGCGCAGCCGATTCGCGGCCCAATTCCATCGGCTCCCGGCCATCGACAAAGACCAGGGTTTCCAGTCCGACCTTGCGGCCCTCGCCCTTGGCGACACCGACGATGGGGCTGATGTCGAGCCCGAGCTCTTCGAATACCTGGCGTGCAATCCCGACCTGGCCGCGGCCGCCGTCGATCAGCACGATGTCGGGCATGACGCCCTCGCCGCCCGCGACTTTTTCATAGCGGCGCGTCAGTACCTGGCGCATGGCTGCGTAGTCGTCGCCGGGGGTGATGTCGTTGATGTTGTAGCGGCGGTATTCGCCATTCTGCATTGCATGGTGATGGAACACGACGCACGAGGCCTGGGTCGCCTCGCCTTGCGTATGGCTGATGTCGAAACATTCGATGCGCAAGGCGTCCAGCTCGCTGCTGTCCAGGCCCAGCGCATCGGCCAGCGCCTGCGTGCGCGCCTGCTGCGAACCTTGTTCCGACAACAAGCGGGCCAGCGCCAGTTGCGCGCCCTTCTCCGCCATGTCCAGCCATTGGCGCCGCTGTCCTTGCGGCTGGAACACCAGGTTGATCCGGTGCCCGCACTGGCGCGCCAGGGCCAGGATCAGTTCAGGCTCGTCCAGTTCCAGGTTGATGACCAGCGTGCCGGGAATGAACTTGTCGAAATAGTGCTGGGCCAGGAAGGCTTTCAGCACTTCGCATTCGATGGCGTCTTCGGCGGTCGCTTCGGCATTGTCGACATGCACCGGGAAATAGGCGCGGTCGCCCAGGTGCCGTCCGCCGCGCACCATGGCCAGGTTGACGCAGGCGCGCCCGCCCTTGACGATCACGGCCAGGATATCGATGTCGGCGTCGCCGCCGGTTTCCATGGTCTGCTGGTGCAATACGCGCGACAAGGCGCTGATCTGGTTGCGCACGGCGGCGGCCTGCTCGAACTTGAGTTCGGCCGCATAGGCGTGCATTTTCTTTTCCAGCGTTTCGAGCACTTCGCTTTGGCGCCCGCGCAGGAATTTTTCGGCATTGTCGACGTCGGCCTTGTATTCGTCGGCGCCGATCAGGTCCACGCACGGGCCGCTGCAACGACCGATCTGGTGCAGCAGGCAGGGCCGGGTGCGGTTCACGAATACCGAGTTTTCGCAGGTGCGCAGCCGGAATACCTTCTGCAGGATCTGCATC
>NZ_JAUSME010000320.1 GCF_030645555.1 Herminiimonas sp. | reverse complement strand
ACCGATTTGCCGGCCTGGGTTTCGCCGGTGAATTCCATCTTGATCAGCTTGGAGCCGATATTGCGGCGGATGATCGGCAACTTGCCCTGCGCCAGCATCGGCTTGTGGACGTAGAACTCGTCCGGATTCACCGCGCCCTGGACCACGGTCTCGCCGAGGCCATAGCTGGAGGTGATGAACACGACGTCCTCGAAACCGGACTCGGTATCGATGGTGAACATGACGCCGGCGGCGCCAAGATCGGAACGCACCATGCGCTGCACACCTGCCGACAATGCAACTTCGGCATGGGTATAGCCCTTGTGGACGCGGTACGAGATCGCGCGATCGTTGTACAGCGAAGCAAACACGTGCTTGATCGCTTCCAGGATGTGGTCGATGCCGACCACATTGAGGAAGGTTTCCTGCTGGCCCGCGAACGAAGCGTCAGGCATGTCCTCGGCCGTTGCCGACGAACGGACAGCAAATGACATTTCACTTGAAGAATCATCTACAAGCTTATGATAAAACTCGGTAATTTCTTTTTGCAGACGCGGCTGGAACGGCGTTTCGACGATCCATTTGCGAATTTCCGCACCAGCCTGGGCCAGCGCGCGCACGTCGTCGATGTTCAGTGACTCGAGGCGTGCCTCGATCCGCTTGGCCAGGCTCTGGCCATCGCCCTGCTCCAGGAAATCGCGAAAGGCATCTGCAGTGGTGGCAAAGCCGCCTGGCACACGCACGCCGGCGTGGGCCAGCTGGCTGATCATTTCACCCAGCGAAGCGTTCTTGCCGCCGACCGATTCGACATCGGTCATGCGCAGATCTTCGAACGGAGCGACGTAAGTCGCCCCCGGGGTGATCCCCGAAATTGATGCATTGGTCATGACTACCTCTGTTTTGATGATAAGAAATCTGCGGACATGCTCCAGTGGCGCGCGCAATCCGGGCAGTCGCTTGCTTCTTATTATTCTTGCTAAGATGCGCTGGGCTGCTCACTGGGGATATCCTGTGTGTTGTCTGCTGCGGCCGGGGTTCGGCAGTAATCGAACCGGGGCGAACCGGGCCGCGAAGCCCGATATTTTACAGGCTGCAAAACGTTTTGCCCTAGTTTTGCCAATTCACCACCGATCATTTATCTATTCAAGAGGCAATAATGCCAGTTTCACAACAGCCCGAATCCAGTGCATCTGCCCGCACCGTGTTCTTTGTCTCGGACGGCACCGGCATCACGGCCGAGACTTTCGGGCATTCCGTACTGACCCAGTTCGACCTGCGTTTTCGCCAGATCCGCCTGCCTTTCGTCGATACCCTTGAAAAGGCCCACGATGCGGTGCGAAAGATCAACGATACTTTCGCCGCCGACGGCAAGCGTCCGATCGTGTTTTCCACGCTGGTGAAAGCCGAGCTCTCGGTGGTGGTGCGCAAGTCCAATGGCATGCACATGGACCTGATCCAGACCTTCGTCGAGCCGCTGGAACAGGAGCTGGGTGTCAAGTCGACCCATACGATAGGTCGCAGCCAC
>NZ_JAUSME010000316.1 GCF_030645555.1 Herminiimonas sp. | reverse complement strand
ATGCGCAACCATTGCGGCAAGCCATAGTTGCCTACCGGGCGCACGATCACGCCTTGCTTCAACAAGGCCAGGTTGACACGCGTACCTGCACTGTCATCATCGCCTACCTTGACCAAAACGAAGTTGCCCGATGAAGGCACGTAAGTCAGCTTCAACTCGTCAAAGGCTTGCGTCAACTGGCGATAACCTGCCGCATTCAATTGCGCACTTTTTTCGACAAACGCGCTGTCGTTCAAGGCCGCAATCGCAGCGGCTTGAGCCAGAGAATTGACATTGAAAGGCTGGCGTATGCGGTTGAGCAAATCGGTAATGCCCGGCTGTGCGATTCCGTAACCTATACGCAAACCGGCCAGGCCATACACTTTCGACATGGAGCGCGACACCAGCAGATTCGGGTACTTGGCGACCCATGCGATCGAATCATATTGCAATTCCGGCGCCAGGAATTCTGTGTACGCTTCATCGAGCACGATCACCACATTCGGCGGCACGCGCTTGATGAACTGCTCCAGTTCGTCGCCGGGTATGAAGGTGCCGGTAGGATTGTTCGGATTGGCGATGAAAATCAGGCGGGTATCGGCTTCGATGGCATCCGCCATGGCAGCCAGGTCATGACCGAAATTTTTCGCTGCAATGACCAGCGAGCGACCACCCACTGCCTGCGTAGCCAGCGGATAAACCGCAAATGAATACTGCGCGTAAATTACCGATTGGCCAGGCTGCACAAAAGCGTGAGCCGACAGTTCAAGGATGTCGTTGCTGCCGTTGCCGAGCGTGATCCACTCCGCAGGCACACCATATTTGGCGGTGATAACCGCCTTTAAATCGAAGCCGTTTCCATCCGGATAGCGACCTGCATCGGCCATCGCAAGCGCCATCGCCTGCCTGGCAGATTCGGGCATGCCGAGCGGATTTTCATTCGAGGCGAGTTTGACGATCCTGGCTTCGTCAAGACCGAATTCACGCGCGACTTCGGCAATCGGCTTGCCGCCCTGGTAAGGCGCAATCGCACGTACGTAATCAGGACCGAACTGAACAGACATAAAGGATTCCAGAATAAATGGTGACTGCCGGGAGCGACCGCTGCATTTGCCGCGCACCCAGCCCAGGCAACGGCAGCAGGCGAATTACAGACTGAATGGATACGAACCCAGCACCTTGAAGAATGCGGCGTTATCTTTCAGTTCCTTCAATGCGTCTGCCACTTTGGCATCTTGCAAATGGCCTTCCACATCGACATAGAAATAATATTCCCATGTACCCATGCGTGCGGGGCGCGATTCAAAACGCGTCATCGACACGCCATGTTTGGCCAAAGGTTCGAGCAGCTTGTAGACCGCGCCAGCCTTGTTCGGCACCGACAGCACCAGCGAGGTTTGATCCTTGCCGCTGGGTGAAGTATGCAAACGACCGATCACGGCAAAGCGCGTGCGGTTGTGCGGATCATCCTGCACATGCGCCTTGACGACTTGCAGATTGTATTTCTGTCCGGCGATCTCGCTGGCAATGGCAGCAACCGTGGGATCTTCGCCCGCCATGCGCGCAGCCTCACCATTGGAGGCAACGGCACGCCGTTCGATATTCGGATAATTCTGGTTGAGCCAGAGCTGGCATTGCGCCAATGCCTGCGAATGCGCACATATGCTGGTGATCCCGACCATCGTGCCGGAACGCGTCATCAGGCTGTGGTTGACTTGTATCGAGACTTCGCCGCTGATCGTCAAGGTCGTCTGCAACAGCAAATCGAGGGTGCGATTGATGACGCCTTCGGAAGAATTTTCAATCGGCACCACGCCAAAATCGGCAGTGCCGGCTTCGGTCGCACGGAATACTTCATCGAGGGATGCGCATGGCATGCCTTCGACCGCACGGCCGAACTGCTGGTACACCGCCTGTTCGCTGAACGTCCCGGCTGGTCCCAGATAGGCCACCGTCACGCGCTTTTCCAGCGCACGGCAAGCTGACATCACTTCACGGAAAACGGTTTGAATGTCTGCAGCCAGCAGCGGCCCGGGATTGCGTTCAGCCACGCTGCGCAAAACCTGCGCTTCACGCTCCGGGCGGAAAACCGGCGCATTGGTTTCCGCCTTGACGTGGCCGACCTGCTGCGCCACGCGTGCACGCTGATTCAGCAAATCAAGGATTTGCGCATCGATCGCATCGATCTGTACACGCAGCGGTTTGAGCTTGTCGTCCATCGTCATATTTTTGCAAACACGTTAAATCTCTGGCTTCGAATGAAAATCAAGCGTATTTTTTCTCGAACTCTTGCATGAACGCGATCAGCGCCTGCACGCCTTCTATCGGCATCGCGTTATAAATCGATGCGCGCATGCCGCCGACCGAACTATGGCCTTTGAGCTGCACCAGACCATGTTGCTCGGCTTCCGCAACGAATTTCTGGTTCAAGGATTCGTCTTTCAGGAAGAAAGGCACATTCATGCGCGAGCGATTGGCTGCCGGCACACGATTGATGTAAAAATCGGTCGAATCCAGATAGTCATAGGCCAGCGCAGCCTTTTTGATATTGATTTTTTCCATCGCAGCCACACCACCCTGACGCAGCACGTGCTGGAAAACCAGGCCGGCGATGTAGATAGGGTAAGTCGGCGGCGTATTGAACATCGAATCATGATCAGCCACCAGCTTCCAGTCAAATGCAGATGGGCAGATAGGCAATGCATGGCCGAGCAAGTCTTCGCGCACGATGACGATCGTCAAACCGGCGGGACCAATATTCTTTTGTGCGCCAGCGTAGATCACCGCGAATTTGGAAACATCGATTTCGCGCGACAGGATGCTCGACGACATGTCGGCTACCAGTGGCACGTCGCCTACGTCGGGCGTGAAGTCAAACTCAACGCCACCGATCGTTTCATTGGTGCAGATGTGCACATAGGCGGCATCCGGCGTCAGCTTCCAGGTATCGCGTGCCGGCACATAGGAAAAATTCTTGTCCTCTGACGATGCAGCGACATTGACCTTCGCATACTTGTGCGCTTCTTCTATGCTCTTCTCGGACCAGTGTCCGGTATGCACGAAATCGATCGTGGCAGGCTGCGGTTTTTTACCGACCAGATTCATCGGTACTATCGCATTTTCGGCAATCGCACCACCCTGCATCAGCAGGATTTTGTAGTTGTCCGGAATCGACATCAAGGTACGCAAATCGCGCTTCGTCGTCGCCAGGATTTCGGTGAATTCACGGCCGCGATGACTCATTTCCATCACGGACAAACCGGTGCCTCTCCAGTTTGTCATTTCATCCGCGGCCTGCTGAATTACTTCCTTTGGCAATGCAGCCGGCCCCGGTGAAAAGTTATACACGTGCTTCATTATTCCTCTTCCTCCGTACCGGATTGGTCTTCTTCAATATCTGATTCAAGTATGCGTTGCAGGCCGCTCAGCTTGGTGCCATCTTCAACTGCGATCAGCGTCACACCCTGCGTTGCACGGCCCATTTCGCGGATTTCCGCGACACGGGTACGTATCAGGACGCCGCCAGTCGTGATCAGCATGATTTCGTCCGCTGCTTCCACCAGTGTGGCAGCGACAACCTTGCCGTTACGCTCACTGGTCTGGATCGCGATCATGCCCTTGGTGCCGCGTCCGTGACGCGTGTACTCGGTAATCGGCGTACGCTTGCCGTAGCCGTTTTCCGTTGCAGTCAGCACGGACTGCTGTTCATTTTCCGCAACCAGCAGCGCAATGACTTGCTGCCCTTCTTCCAGGTTCATGCCGCGCACGCCACGTGCGGTACGACCCATCGGGCGCACATCGTTTTCGTCAAAGCGCACTGCCTTGCCGGAGTCCGAGAACAGCATCACATCATGCGTGCCATCGGTCAGCGCTGCACCGATCAGGAAATCGCCGTCATCCAGATCGACTGCAATAATCCCGGCCTTGCGCGGATTGCTGAAGTCGCTCAATGAAGTCTTTTTCACGGTGCCAAGGCTGGTCGACATGAAAATGTAGCGGTCTTCAGGGAAAGTGCGATTCTCGCCGGAGACCGGCAGAATTACAGTGATTTTTTCGCCATCCTGCAGCGGGAACATATTGACGATAGGCTTGCCGCGCGAATTGCGCGAACCTTGCGGCACTTCCCACACCTTCAGCCAGTACATGCGACCGCGATTGCTGAAGCAAAGGATGTAATCGTGTGTGTTCGCGATGAAGAGCTGATCGATCCAGTCGTCTTCCTTGGTC
>NZ_JAUSME010000314.1 GCF_030645555.1 Herminiimonas sp. | reverse complement strand
GTGGTTTTCCCAGCTTGGATCGCTGATCCACACTTGCGCGTTGGGGGCAAAGCGCTTGAGGAAGTCGGCGCCGAGTTTCAATGCGCCGGTGCCGCCGATGGCTTGCGCGGTAATCGCACGTTTTTCCTTGACTACTGAGCTATCGGCACCAAATACGAGTTCCTGCACCGCTTTATCGTAGGCAGCCAGGCCGTCGATAGGCAGGTAGCCGCGCGGCGCCAGTTTTTCCGCCAGCAGCGCTTCTGCCTTGCGTACGCATTCCAGCAACGGCAATTTGCCGTTGTCGTCGTAGTAAACGCCTACGCCAAGATTGATCTTGTTTGGATTCTTGTCGGCGTTGAATGCCTCGGTAATGCCAAGAATCGGGTCACGGGGCGCCATTTCGATGGCGGTAAGGAGCGAAGCAGGAAGAGGTGCGTTCATCGTGATAACATCAAAAGTTAGCTGCAAACGGTCGTTTCGCAGTGGGGTTGTGTAGAGCGCAAGACCATAAGTCTTGCGGAAAATGCGACTCACTATTTTACCAAAGGTCGGATTTAAATGGCTGATTTATCCCAAGTTTCCAATTCCGTTGACGAATCGAAAATCGTTACCTTCCCGAATTCCCCATTTCGCCTCTATCAGCCTTTCCCTCCGGCAGGCGATCAGCCGACCGCGATTGCGAAGCTGGTAGAGGGTATCAACGATGGTTTGTTTTACCAGACCTTGCTGGGCGTCACGGGCTCGGGCAAGACCTATACGGTGGCGAATGTGATTGCGCGCATGGGGCGTCCGGCGATTGTTTTTGCGCCGAACAAGACGCTGGCGGCGCAGCTTTACAGCGAATTCCGCGAATTTTTCCCGCAGAATGCGGTCGAGTATTTCGTCAGTTACTACGATTACTACCAGCCGGAAGCCTATGTTCCGCAGCGCGACTTGTTCATCGAAAAGGATTCTTCGATCAACGAGCATATCGAACAGATGCGCCTGTCCTGCACCAAGTCGCTGATGGAACGGCGTGATGTGGTGATCATTGCAACCGTTTCGGCGATTTACGGTATCGGTAATCCGAGCGAATACCACCAGATGATCCTGACCCTGCGCGCCAAGGACAAGGTCAGCCAGCGCGATGTGATCGCGCGCTTGATTGCGATGCAATACACGCGCAATGAAGTCGATTTTGGCCGCGGCACTTTCCGTGTGCGCGGCGACACGATAGACATTTTCCCGGCCGAGCATGCCGAACTGGCCATCCGCATCGAAATGTTCGATGACGAAATTGAAAGCCTGCAGCTGTTTGATCCGCTGACTGGGCGCGTCAAGCAGAAGATCCCGCGCTTCACCGTTTATCCGGGCTCGCATTACGTGACGCCGCGCGCGACCGTGTTGCGTGCGATTGAAACGATCAAGGATGAGTTGCGCGAACGGCTGGAGTTCTTCCGCAAGGAAAACAAGCTGATAGAAGAACAAAGGCTGGAACAGCGTACCCGCTTCGATCTGGAAATGATGCAGGAAATCGGCTTTACCAAAGGCATCGAAAACTATTCGCGCCACTTGAGCGGCGCCAAGGCTGGCGATCCGCCGCCTACGCTGGTCGACTATCTGCCGCCGGACGCGTTGATGTTCATGGATGAGTCGCATGTATTGATGGGCCAGCTCAACGGCATGTACAACGGCGACCGCGCGCGCAAGACCAATCTGGTTGATTACGGATTCCGCCTGCCGTCGGCGCTGGATAATCGGCCGCTGCGCTTTGACGAGTTTGAAGGCAAGATGCGGCAAATGGTGTTTGTTTCCGCCACGCCGGCCGATTATGAAAACACGCACGCCGATCAAGTGGTTGAGCAGGTCGTGCGGCCTACTGGCCTGGTTGATCCCCTGATCAGCGTGCGTCCGGCTTCTACACAAGTCGACGATCTGATGTCGGAAATTACCGATCGTGTGAAAAAACACGAGCGTGTGCTGGTGACCACATTGACCAAGCGCATGTCGGAACAGTTGACCGAATTCCTAAGCGATAACGGCATCAAGGTGCGTTATCTGCATAGTGATATTGATACGGTAGAACGGGTGGAAATCATCCGCGACCTGCGCCTCGGTACTTTCGATGTGCTGGTCGGCATCAACTTGCTGCGCGAAGGCCTGGATTTGCCTGAGGTATCGCTGGTGGCGATCTTGGATGCGGACAAGGAAGGTTTCCTGCGCTCGGAACGCAGCCTGATTCAAACCATAGGCCGGGCCGCGCGTAACCTGAACGGCATGGCAATTCTGTATGGCGACAAGGTGACTGATTCTATGCGCCGTGCCATCGACGAGACGGAGCGCCGGCGCGCCAAGCAGGTGGCATTCAATCTCGCCAACAACATCACGCCCGTCGGTATCAAGAAGCACATACGGGAATTGATAGACGGCGTCTACAGCCAGCAGGATGCGCGCGAAGAGTTGAGTGCGGCGCAAGAGCATGCGAAATACGAGGCGATGAGCGAGAAACAGGTCAGCAAGGAAATCAAGCGTCTGGAAAAACTGATGCTGGGCCATGCAAAAAACCTGGAATTCGAGAAGGCGGCGCAGGTGCGCGATCAATTGCGGATATTGAAAGAACAATTGTTTGGTGCGCCCGGTTCAGACAATGTCGTGCCGCTAACCGGCGCCTGATGCTGAATATCATGAGGTGATCAGTAGCGGCAAGATGGCAGCGCGCCGTCTTGCCGTTACAATCGCTGCTTTCGTCTGCCTGTATTGAATGCCATGCTGCACACTATCCCACCTTCTTTTATCAACATGCTGGATGCTGCCGATGCATCGTGGCGCCCGGTGCTGCGGGCTGGCCTGGAAGCAGTCCACCAGGCGCTGCCGGATTATTTGCCGGCGCTTGCAGAGGACAGCTATCTTCCCGATGGCGGCAGGCTGTTTGCCGCATTTGCGCAACCTCTGGATGCGGTGCGCTATGTGCTGGTAGGCGAGGGGCCCTATCCGCGCGCGGCAAGTGCAACCGGCGTGTGCTTCATGGATGGCGCAGTCGGGTCGCTGTGGTCGGAAAAAGGCTTGTCCAAGCAGGTCAATCGGGCTACGTCCCTGCGCAATTTCATGAAAATGCTGTTGGTGGCGGACGGCCAGATAGCAATAGAACAGACGAGTGGCGATGCATTGGCTGGCGTGGCGCAGCAGGCACAGGCGTCGCCGTCGTCGGTGATCCAGACCTTGCCCGAGTTGCAGGACAATCTGACCCGGCATGGTTTTTTGCTGTTGAATGCCGCACTGGTTTTCCGGCCGCATGTGCCGCCAGTGAAGGAAGCCAGGGCATGGCTGCCGTTTCTGCAGACGGTGCTGGCGGCACTGGCCGATCATGCTGAACTGGCCAGCAAAGCGCCACCTACGCTCGTATTGTGGGGAAAGATCGCGGTGCAGCTGGAGGCCTTACCGGCCAATGCGCGTTTCCCGAAAAAGGTTTCCGAGCATCCCTACAACCTGAGCTTCATTGCCAATCCAGTCATGCAGGCGCTGTTTGGCGCCATGCACTTGCT
>NZ_JAUSME010000305.1 GCF_030645555.1 Herminiimonas sp. | reverse complement strand
CGGCACCCGGCTTGCCGATTTGATGCGTGGCCAGATGCAGATTGATCAATGCTGCATTTTTTGCGGTGCCCGACGACGACTGGTTCAAACCCTGGCAATACATCGACAGCGAGGCTTTCGAGCGCCCGAACATGCGTGCCGCCTGCAGCAAATCCTGCTCGCTGATGCCGCAAATGTCGGCCACGAACTTGGGCGTATATTCGCGCACCGTTTGCTTGAGTTCGGCAAAACCTTCGGTATGCGCGGCGATGTAATCGGCGTCGACCAGGTCTTCCCACAGACAGATGTGCAGCATGCCGTTGAACAGGGCGACATCGGTGCCGGGCAGGATGGCCAAAAACAAATCCGCTTCGCGGGCAGTATCGGTGCGTCGCGGATCTGCGACGATGACTTTCAGCCGGGGATTGACTTTGCGCGCCTCTTCAATCCGGCGATAGAGTATCGGATGCGCATAGGCGGTATTGGAGCCGACCAGGAAAATGACTTCAGCCTGATCGATGTCTTCATAACAGGCGGGTGGCGCATCAGCGCCCAGTGTTTGCTTGTAGCCAGCCACTGCACTGGACATGCACAGGCGCGAATTGGTATCGACATTATTGGTACCGATCAAACCCTTGGCCAGTTTGTTGAAGACGTAATAGTCTTCCGTCAGCAACTGGCCGGAAAGATAAAAGCCGACACTGTCCGGCCCGTGATCGCGGATCGCTGCAGCAAACTTGTTGACGATGAAATCCAGCGTGGTATCCCACGAGGCAGCCACGCGTTCATCCGTACGCGCCAGACGCATCTCTGGATACAGCGCGCGCGACTGCAGTTGCAGCGCCGGACGCGCAGTCAAATGCAGCGTGCTGCCCTTGGTGCACAAGCGGCCAAAATTGGCTGGATGATCCGGGTCGCCGCGCACGGCGATGACTTTTTCACCATCGCTTTGCACCAGCACGCCGCAGCCCACGCCGCAATAACAGCAGGTTGCCTTGGTCTCGGTCAGCACTGCGGGTGCAGCCACTTCCATCAGGGCAGCAGTAGGCATCATTTCACTCATGCAGCGGCGGCCTCGCTGACGGGCGCATTCAATTCCACCAGATCCAGATAGACATCACCGCCTTCAACCTTGACGCTGAATTTCTGCGTGCAACCTTCATCCGGCGCCGCTGCGCAGCCGGAATCCAGGCCTATGCTCCAGTTGTGCAACGGACAGGCAACGCGTTCGCCGAACACGATGCCTTGCGACAAGGGACCACCCTTGTGCGGGCAGCGATCCAGCAAGGCGAACACCTTGTCTTCGCTATTGCGGAAAATGGCGACGTTCGGCTTGTCTGCGCGATTGACGACTCGGGAACCGAGTACTGGAATGTCCGACACCTTGCAGATGACTTTCCATTGGTTTGACATACGTGACCTTGATAAAAATTGTTTCTGTTATTGAACGTTGTGTAGCGACAGATTGAATGCGAATTGCACCCGATTAAACCGACAGCAGCTCGAACTGACGCGTATCGACCATCGCCTTCTCCGGTTCGTGCCATGGATCGGGTTCGCCTTCGAGCGAGAACAGCAGGCGTTCATACAGCGCCTTGCGGTTCGCTTCATCCTCGACGACTTTCTGTTTCGCATGATCGAGGCCGACGCGCGCCAGGTAATGCACGGTGCGCTCCAGATACCAGCCTTCTTCGCGATACAACTGCAGGAAGGCGCCGGCATATTCCAGCACTTCTTCATGCGTCTTCAGTTTAACGAAGAATTCCGCAACTTCAGTCTTGATGCCACCGTTGCCGCCGACATAGATTTCCCAGCCCGAATCAACCCCGATAATGCCGACATCCTTGATGCCGGATTCGGCGCAGTTGCGCGGACAGCCAGACACCGCCAGCTTTACCTTGTGCGGCGCATACATCAGCTTCAATTGATGCTCGAGCTGCTGTCCCATCTTGGTCGAATCCTGCGTACCAAAACGGCACCATTCAGAACCGACGCAGGTCTTCACGGTGCGCAAGCCCTTCGAATAAGCCAGGCCGGAAGGCATGCCCAGGTCGTGCCAGACTTCACGCAGATCTTCCTTCTTGACGCCCAGCAAATCGATGCGCTGGCCGCCGGTCACCTTGACGGTCGGGATCTTGAACTTGTCGACCACATCGGCAATGCGGCGCAATTCCGACGAGCTGGTTTCGCCGCCCCACATGCGCGGGATCACCGAGAAAGTGCCGTCTTTTTGTATGTTCGCATGTGCGCGCTCATTGATATAGCGCGATTGCGGATCATCCTTGGCTTCATGCGGCCAGGTCGAGATCAGGTAATAGTTGATAGCCGGACGGCAGGAAGCACAACCGTTAGGGGTGCGCCATGCCATGAATTCCATGGCGGCAGCCACCGTCAGCAGTTTTTCGGCGCGGATGGCGTCGCGCATTTCCTGATGCGTGTGATCGGTGCAGCCGCACATAGGCTTGGCTTTGCTGGATGCAGAGTAATCGCCGCCGGCGGTAGCCATGATGATCTGTTCGACCAGGCCGGTACAGGAGCCACAGGAAGCCGATGCCTTCGTATGTTTGCGCACGTCTTCTATCGTGAACAAGCCTTTTTCCTTGATCGCCTTGACGATGGTGCCTTTGCACACGCCGTTACAACCGCAGACTTCTGCGCTGTCCGGCATGGCTGCAGCCTTGGAAAAGCCTTCATGGCCGGCATCACCCGGACGCATCGTGTTGGATTCGCCGAACATCAGGCTATCGCGAATCTCGCTGATGTCCTTGCCTTCGCGCAGCAGATTGAAATACCAGCTGCCGTCGACCGTATCACCGTACAGGCAGGCGCCGATCAACTTGTCGTCCTTCAACACCAGCTTCTTGTATACGCCGCCGATAGGATCGGACAACAGGATTTCTTCCGTGCCTTCACCGCCGAGGAATTCGCCAGCCGAAAACAGATCGATGCCGGTGACCTTCAGCTTGGTCGACGTGACCGAACCCTGATAGCGCCCGATGCCGTAGTTGGCCAGATGATTCGCACACACCTTGGCCATCTCGAACAGCGGCGCCACCAAACCATATGCAGTACCGCGATGGTTGACGCATTCGCCGACTGCATAGACGCGCGGATCGAAGGTTTGCATCGTATCGTTGACGACTATGCCGCGATTGCAATAAATGCCGGCGGCTTCAGCCAGTGCCGTGTTCGGGCGTATGCCGACCGCCATCACGATCAATTGTGCCGGCACTTCGCTGCCATCGGTGAAGCGCAAGGCTTTCACGCGACCGTTTTCGTCGCCTATGATTTCCTGCGAATTTTTTCCAAGCAGGAAGCTCAGGCCGCGATCTTCCAGTGATTTTTGCAGCATCTTGCCGGCAGCTTCATCCAGCTGACGCTCCATCAGCGTGGTCGGCAGATGCACGACCGTGACATCCATGCCGCGCAGTTTGAGGCCGTTGGCGGCTTCCAGGCCCAGCAAGCCGCCACCGATGACGATAGCCTGCTTGTGCACCTTGGCCGCATCTATCATCGCGTTGGTGTCTTGAATATCGCGATACGAAATCACGCCAGCCAGATCCTTGCCCGGAATCGGCAGCATGAATGGATTGGAGCCGGTCGCCATCAGCAGGCGATCGTAAGGAGCAATGGTGCCGTCTTCGGCTATCACCACACGCTTGACGCGATCGATCTCTATGATCTTTTTGCCAAGATGCAGCGTGATGTCATTTTCTTCATACCAGTCGACATCATTCAACATGATGTCCTTGATCGTTTGCTCACCCGCCAATACCGGCGACAGCAGTATACGGTTGTAATTGGCATAGGCTTCTGCACCGAATACGGTGATCTCATAAATGTCCGGTGCTATCTTGCGCAATTCTTCCAGCGTGCGCACACCAGCCATGCCGTTACCAACCATTACCAGTTTTAATTTTTTCATTACCGCATCCTTAAAATGTGTATCGCTGATACCTCTTAAGCAAAACCAATGCCAGATTTTCGTGCGGCATCCGCACCAATCAAATCTGCTTTACGCACTTTAAAAGTGCGCCCAGGTAAATTTCCTGGTGCATTGCACATAACTGAGCCGGTAACGCCTCGTCCGGGAGCCTGCTTGCACAAAAATGATGGCATAGCCCTTGCATGGTGCAACCCACCTAACTTACATTCATCAGAACCCATATGCAAAAATCATCATTCTGGAAAGCCGGTCACACCCCGACTCTGCTTGCTTCATTCTTTTACTTCGACTTGAGTTTCATGGTCTGGGTCATCCTCGGTCCGCTGGCAGTACAGATCGCTGGCGATCTGGGCCTGACGCCGGCACAAAAGGGCTTGATGGTTGCCACCCCCTTGCTGGCGGGCGCATTGCTGCGCATCGTCATGGGAGTACTGGTCGACCATCTGCAGCCGAAGAAAGCCGGCATCATCGGCCAGCTGGTTGTCATGGGTGGTTTGCTGTGGGCATGGCTGGGAGACTTAAGCAGCTATCACACGATGCTGGCGTTTGGCGTCATCCTCGGCGTGGCGGGTGCGGCTTTCGCAGTGGCGCTGCCGCTCGCATCGCGCTGGTACCCACCGGAACATCAAGGCACCGCGCTCGGGATTGCCGGCGCCGGCAACTCCGGCACTGCCTTCGCCGCACTGTTTGCGCCGTCGCTGGCCATCGCCTTCGGCTGGCAAAACGTGTTCGGCCTGTGTCTGATTCCGCTCAGCATTGCGTTTGTCGTCTATCTTGTATTTACCAAGGATGCGCCTAATGCACCGCCGGCAAAATCGCTGCTCGAGTATCTGCATGTATTGAAAGACAAGGATGCATGGTGGTTCATGTTCTTTTATAGCGTGACCTTCGGCGGCTTTTCCGGCCTGGCTTCATCGCTGACGATTTACTTCAATGGCCAGTACGGACTGTCGCCGGTCACTGCAGGTTACTTCACCGCCGCCTGCGTATTTGCCGGCTCGATCGTGCGGCCCATGGGCGGCCGTCTGGCTGATCGCATCGGTGGCATCAAGACCCTGTCCATCATGTATATGCTGGCAGCGACCTTCATGCTGATCGCCAGCTTCGGCTTGTCATCGGCCATGGCTGCCGTATCCATCTTCGTGCTGGCCATGCTTGCGCTCGGCGTCGGCAATGGCGCAGTATTCCAATTGGTACCGCAACGCTTCCGCAAGGAGATCGGTGTGATGACCGGGCTGGTCGGCATGGCTGGCGGCATAGGCGGCTTCTATCTGGCATCCAGCCTGGGCTACTCGAAGCAGCTAACCGGCAGTTACCAGGGCGGCTTGATTGTTTTCGCAGCATTGGCCATTGTTGCCCTGCTCGGTTTGTCGGCAGTGAAGAATCGCTGGCGCACAACCTGGGGCAGCGCGGCCATGACCAATGCAAAAATCTAAATCACACATGTGCACATGGCTTTGAAAATGCATTCGTCAACCCCGGCTATCGTCATGACTGACTCTTTGTCCGCCACACCATGCCACTGAAAATCGCGGCGGGCTATGCCACGCGCGCAGGCCAACGTGAGCGCAATGAAGATTTTGTCGGCATGGTCATGCCGGACGAACCCGAGTTGTCGAGCAAGGGCATGCTCGCCGCGATCGCCGATGGCGTATCCGGCAATGAAGGCGGACGCGAAGCATCCGAGTACACGGTGCGCGGCTTGCTGAGCGATTACTATGCGACCTCGGATACCTGGCCGGTGACGCAGTCGCTCGATCGCGTACTCAAGGCCATCAATAGCTGGGTCCAGCATCAGGGCTCGATACGCGCCGAACTCGCCGGCATGGCGACGACGCTGACTTCGCTGGTATTGCGCGGTAATTTTTATTATTTTTCCCACGTCGGCGACACACGCCTTTATCTATTGAGAAAAGGTGTGCTGACGCGCCTCACCGCAGATCATGTGTGGGACAGGCCGGAAATGCAGCATGTATTGACGCGCGCAATCGGTCTCGACTCGCAGCTGGCGATCGATCACGGCATGGGTGAGTTGCATGAAGGCGATGCCTTTCTGCTTGCCACCGACGGCGTGTGGGCCGCGATATCCGAATACGACCTCACCGATCATCTGTCACAGCTGGTCAGCAAGCAGCATGAAGCTGAAGCCATCGCCAATGCGCTGATAGACAGCGCATTGGCTGCCGGTGCACAGGACAATGTCAGTGCACTGGTTGTATGTGTGGAAGCCTTGCCGGAAACGAATTTGCGCGATGCCTTGTCCGGTTCGCAGCAACTTTCAGTGCCGCCCAAGTTGAAAGTCGGCCAGGTCATAGACGGTTATACCGTCGAAGAACAGATACACGCATCGACGACGACCCTGCTTTATCGCGTATCCGAACCACGCACGGGCAATCACACTCCGCGCAAGCTGGTCCTCAAAACACTGCATCCGGACCGCGCCAGCGATATGCATGAACGTTCGGCATTTGCGCATGAAGAATGGCTGGCCAAGCGTGTGGTTGCACGCTTCTTCCCGCAGGTCATTACACCCGAGCAAAAAAATTATCTGTACTATCTGACGACCTGGCACGAGGGCAACACGCTGCAGCAACATCTGGATGCCGGCGAGCACTTCACGATACCGGATGTGATCGCGCACGGCACCAAGCTGGTACGTGCGATAGGCGCACTGCACAGGCGCAGCATCATTCACCGCGACATCAAACCCGGCAATATCCATCTGGGTGACGATAGCGAATTGCGTGTGCTCGATCTGGGTGTCGCGCAATCCGGGCTGGAGGCCGAAGATGAAATGCGCGCGCCGCGTGCCGGCACGCCATCCTTCCTCGCGCCGGAACAATTCAACAATGCGCCAGCCTCGCGCCAGACCGATTTGTACGCTACCGGCGTGACGCTTTACCTGCTGCTGACGCGGCATTTTCCTTACGGTGAAATCGAACCATTCCAGACGCCGCGTTTTGGTGTAGCAGTGGTGCCGAGTCGCTACCGACCCGATCTGCCCTTGTGGCTGGAAAATGTATTGCTGAAGGCAATTGCGCGCGATCCGGCAGATCGCTTTGAAACTGCAGAGGAATTTCTGCTGGCACTGGAACGTGGCGCCAGCCGGCCGCTCGCAGCGATCGCATCCAAACCATTGGCAGAACGCGATCCGGTTTCATTATGGCGTGCAGTGGCGGCCATATCCATCGTCATCAATCTTTTGCTGCTGTATCTGTTGGTCGTTCGCTGAAGTCAGCCTGGATTTCAGGCTGCCGCCCCGTTGAGCGCGGCTTGCACCAGGTCGTCTATCTCGTTCGTGATATTCGACAGCACACCGGCCACCACCGAAAACTCCCTCCCGGCCGGCCCCGACCGTGCTGCCACGATACGGGCATTAAGCGCCACCATATTCGCTTCGCGCGCAATCGTTTCAATCTCGGTCATGATGCCGCGCAACTGCTTACGCATCAATCGCGCGTGCTTTTTCGACTGCTCCTCGTAAACCGACGTGATCTGGTTCAGGATGGCCAGCAATGGCGTGGTGACCTGCACCAGCTCAGCCAATAATTCAGGCGCAGCCCTGAGCTTGTCTTCAATCGCATTCAGCGTGCGCGCGGCAAGATCCATGAAATAGCAAATCTTGCGGTCCCCTTCCGGCTTGCCGAAATAGACTTCCTCCAGCTCGGGACAAAATACGCCCGGCAGATCACCAGAGCGTTTGAGCAAGGAGGTATGCGCACCACGGAACAAGCTCAATGCTTCACGCCCTATTGCAGCGGCATTTTCATGACCTTGCGACGCCAATACCGCATACAACACCAGTCGCTGCGAAGTGAAGCGACGCCGGCCAGACAGATTAATCAGCATGCCGAACACTTCGCCCGACAAGGGCATAACGGACAAATCTTCAGTAGCCGCTACTGCTTCAGAATCTGTTGTACGTGCTGATGCATGGGCAATCGTGACCGCCCTGCCGGCATGCTCATCATTGACGGCAACCGGCAAGGCCGGTGCCGCAGTTTTCGTTTCGCGCAAAGTAGCTTGGGTCATCATGGCCTGGCTCAGCATAAATCTCATTCAGCTTGGATGAATAGTAGGAAAACGCTATCGGATCAGGCCGCTTCCTTGGCAGGATGCGATTGACGATGGTATAGAAATTCCAGCACGGCAGTACGGTAAGCCGAATACTGCGCATCCTTGGCCAGCGCAACGCGTTCACGCGGCCTATCCAGCTTTACTTCCAGAATTTCGCCTATGGTGGCCGATGGTCCATTCGTCAGCATCACGATTTTGTCTGACAGTAGCACTGCTTCATCGACATCATGCGTAACCATCACTACCGTCGAACCGGTGGCAGCCACGATTTTCAGCAACTCATCCTGCAGATGCGCACGCGTCAATGCATCGAGTGCACCAAAGGGTTCATCCATCAGCAATACTTTCGGTTCCATCGACAAGGCGCGGGCGATACCAACGCGTTGCTTCATGCCGCCGGAAATTTCATTTGGACGTTTTTGTTCAGCATGTGTCAAACCGACCAATGCCAATGCGGCCTTGGTACGTGCGCGTAATTTGGCTTTGCCTTCCAGCTTGCCGAACACACGTTCCACCGCCAGATACACATTCTCGAAACAGGTCAGCCATGGCAACAAGGAATGGTTTTGAAACACCACTGCGCGTTCCGGCGAAGGACCGGCGATTTCTCGGTTTGCACATAACAACATGCCGTCTGTCGCCTGTGTCAAACCCGCTATCAGATTAAGTAGCGTCGATTTACCGCAACCAGAGTGACCGATCAGCGTGATGAACTCGCCTTTCGCAACGGTCAGGTTGATATCGGTCAGGGCATTGAAAACGCCTTTCTTGGTATGGAAGGACATTGCCGCATGTTGAATATCGATGAACTTGCTGTTGATGTTATCCATGATGTTTTCCTTTGCACTTCATTATTCGTTGCAGTCTTGATCAGCGCTTCAAAATCAACTTTTCACATCTTCGTAAGTAAAGACCCTGGCGATGCCGACCAGTATCTGCTCTAGCACCAGGCCGACGATACCGATGACAACGATCGCGATGATGATGTGCGCCACATTCAGGTTGTTCCATTCATCCCAGACCCAGAAGCCGATCCCGACGCCGCCGGTCAGCATTTCTGCCGCCACGATCACCAGCCATGCAGTACCGATTGCCAGCCGCACGCCAGTCAGCATGTAAGGCAGCACGGAGGGGAAAAGAATCTTTGTCACGATCTTCCACTCCGACAGGTTCAATACCTTGGCAACATTCATGTAATCCTGCGGCACCCGCTGCACACCGACTGCGGTATTGATGATCATCGGCCAGATCGAGCAGATGAAGATGGACCAGATCGCGGCTGGATCAGCGGCCTTGAATACCAGCAAACCGATCGGCAACCATGCCAGCGGCGACACCGGTTTGAGCAAACTGATGATCGGATTGAACATGCCGGACAGGAAGGTGAAACGTCCGATCATGAAACCCAATGGAATGCCGACCAGTGCAGCCAGGCCGAAGCCGACACCCACCCGTTTCAGCGACGCGAGAATATTCCAGCCTATGCCCTGGTCATTCGGACCATTGCTGTAGAACGGATCGGCAAACAACTCGATTGCCGACTTCAGTGTCACCAATGGCGATGGGATGCCGCTGTTTTTGACAGAGATGATTTCCCATACCAGGATGAGAAACAGTAAGCCAAAAATCGGCGGCAATACTGTCATGAAAAACGGCCGCAACGAAAACGTCTTGGTCTTTGCCCTGGGTTGATCCGCCACGATAGTTGCGCCTGCATTTTTCATCACACTCTCCGGCTTCCTGGCTTCTGCCGTCACGACGATAGGCACGTTTTCTGCGGTATGCATGATTGCGCTCATGATTGCTCCTTATGCCTTGATCTTGAATGATGCCGCGTAAGCCTTAGGATTCTTGCCATCCCACACCACGCCATCGATCAATTTCGAACTACGCATCACATTCTTCGGTATCGGGACATTCGCCATGGTGGCGGCTTCCTTGTACAGATCGATGCGGTTGACCGACTTGGCGGTGCCCATGTAATCCGGTTCGCCCTTGGCCAGACCCCAGCGCTTGTGCTGCGTCATGAACCACATGCCATCCGACAGGTAAGGGAAGTTGGTCGTGCCTTCGTTATAGAACTTCATGTAGTTAGGGTCATCCCATGTTTTGCCCATGCCATCCTGGTAACGACCGAGTATGCGTTGGTTGATGACATCGACCGAAGTGTTGACGTAGGACTTGGCTGCAATCGTTTCAGCCATCTTGTTCTTGTTCGACAGCGATGCATCTATCCAGCGGCCCGCCTCCAGCACAGCTGCGGTCAAAGCGCGTGCAGTGTTTGGATTCTTGGCAACCCAGTCAGACGTGGTGCCGAGTACTTTTTCCGGATGATCTTTCCAGATGTCCTGCGTAGTCGCAGCGGTGATGCCTATGCCGTCGACAATCGCGCGGTGATTCCACGGTTCGCCCACGCAGAAACCATCCATAT
>NZ_JAUSME010000304.1 GCF_030645555.1 Herminiimonas sp. | reverse complement strand
GCGTCGCACCGCACCGCTTGCAACAGCTAGTTATGTCAATCGTTAGAGCTGTAGGTTGGGCTAACGCTTTATCAGCCCAACATTCAAACCGGGACGACATACCCACCTGATATTTTTCAAGAACTTCGCTACAACCCATTACTTTCCGTGGAGCATTTCGCAAATTTACTGCAGAATAAGCATCACTTGATTCCCTGACAATCTGACAGACGGGTAGGTGCTACATGAAGTTCAAGTTTCCTCTGCACATACACCTGTCCACACTCTTCATTTTGATGACGCTCGTCATCAGCGGCGTCATTGCCGGTGTCGGTTACCAGATGTCTTACAACATGCTGGAAACCTCGGCGCAGGACCTGACCCAGCGTGCCAGCCGCGAAATTGCCGGCGAGATCAAGGGCATACTCGGGCCTGCCTATACCACTGTTGAACTGTTGAGCTACCACCGGCTGGCCTATGCCGAGACGCCGGCAGAGCGGATGGCAAGTTTCCAGGTCCTGCAGCCCGCCCTGAACAATGATGCCGGCATGACGTCCATCTTCATAGGTTATGAATCCGGCGATTACCTTTTTCTGCACCGCATCAGCGACGCAGAGGAGCGCATCAAATACCACGCTCCCGCAGGCACGTATTACCAGCTCCGCAGTATTGAACGTCACAACGGAAAGGCCGCAGCAAAATACATCTATCTGGATGCTGGCATGCAGGTATTGCGGGAAGAAGCCCATCCGGAATATGCGGCCGATTTCGATCCGCGCCAGCGCGGCTGGTATCAGAGCGCGATGACAGCCAAGGGCACGGTTACGACCAAACCTTACCTTTTCTTTTCAGTCGGCAAAGTCGGCCTGACGGTTGCCAAACGTGCGCAAAATGGCCATGCGGTTATTGCCGCTGATATTCCACTGTCGGCTTTGGGCGCGGCCTTGCGGAGACAAAAAGTCACGCCATCCAGTCAGCTGGCCCTGGTGAGTCGCGAAGGTCAAGTCGTTGCGCACGAAGATTTGAAAAAATTGATCGCGACGCCTGCGATGCCCGATACGCCGCCTGCGCTCAAGAATCTGGATGACTTCGGCATTCCTGCATTGGCAGGGCTGGCCGGTTCCATTGCAACAGACATGCCGCCGCAGGGAATGTCAAAAACAGTGGAGCTTGATGGCGAGGACTGGCGTGTGTCCGTGTTGCCGATAGCACTTGAAGGTTCCGAACCCTTGTATCTGATGACGGCGATTCCAAAGAAGGAGCTGTTTGCCACTGCACTCAAGATTCGTTCGACGTCTATCCTGATTACCTTGCTGGTTATCCTGATTGCAATGCCAGTCATCTGGTTCGTGGCGAGAGCCATTTCAAAATCGATACGCAAGCTTGCCTATGAAGCCGAGACGATACGTCTTTTTGAATTCGCCCAGCCCATCACTTTGCGCTCCA
>NZ_JAUSME010000301.1 GCF_030645555.1 Herminiimonas sp. | reverse complement strand
TGTTGTCCATAGACAGGCTGCTGGATGATCTGGGGCCGCGTACACGGCAGATATTTTTGCTCGCGCAGATTGAAGAGTTGAGCTATGTCGAGATTGCCAAACGTATGAACGTCTCTCTGCCTACGGTAAAAAAACACCTGGTTAGGGCCTATACCGAATGTCTGGTGCTGGCCGCATCCTGATCGGCTATGACTCCCTTACTTTCTTCCGGCAACAAGAAGACGCCACCACTTCTAATCGACAGATCGATACTGGAAGCGGCAGCCAATTGGTATGTCCATCTGAAAAGCGGTACACCGGGCGCAATTGAACTCGCGACCTTCGAGCGTTGGCTGGCCGACGATGAAATGCATAGACGTGCCTGGAGCCTCGTACAAAAGATGGAACGGCATCTGGGCAGCCTGCCGTCCAGCCTGGCTTTACCTGCACTTAAAAACGTACAGACACAACGCCGGGCCACAATGAAGGTCTTGACCCTGCTGGTCGCCTCGGGTGGCACGGGCTGGCTCACCTATGAACGGACACCATGGCGCTCATGGGCAGCCGATTATCGTACTGACCCAGGCCGGCAAAAAACTATCCAGTTGGCCGATGGCGGCTCGCTCGAACTCAATACGGATACCGCTGTGGATATCCGCTACGACGCCAACATCCGCCTGATGCGCCTGCATGAAGGCGAAATCATGATCAGGACGGCGCAAGATATTCCATCCGGCGCACAATCATCGCCGCGCCCTTTTATTGTAGAAACGCCGCAAGGCAGAATACGCGCGCTAGGCACACGCTTCAGCGTACGCAGCAATGACGGTGTGACGCATGTCGCGGTATTTGAACATGCTGTCGAAATTACTCCGCTCGATATGCAAGGAAAACCCGTGCGAATCGAAGCCGGGCAGCAAGCTGATTTTTCCGTCATGAAAATAAGCGATGCGCATACGGTCCAACGCAATCAAGAGGCATGGACGCGCGGCATGCTGGTCGCCGTCGATTGGCGACTGGAGGACTTCCTGGCTGAACTGTCACGCTACAAACGCGGCCGCATATACTGCGACCCGGCCATTGCAGATATGAAGGTAACTGGTGCGTACCGGATCGACAATACAGATCTGGTACTGGATAGCCTGACGACGTCTCACCCGATTCAAGTCAAATATTTCACGCGTTTCTGGGTGCAGGTTTCTGCAAAAAGCTGATCATTCAAAATATTTTTTGTTTTTCCCATCTGCGGGGTTAGTGTTTTGCATCGCTCGTTCGGCTTTATAGATAGAAGCAGCATTATTGCTGCCGATTGATCACCTCTATCCGATAGCCCGACCAAGAAAGCGATCCATGCACTTTTCATCACACGATCAGCAGCCGCGCCTCATCATCCCTCTTCGCCCCAGCCTGTGCGCAGTAAGACTCGCACTGCTCAGCATGGCCCTGGCTGCACCTGTCATGTTGACAGTCTGGCCTGGTGACGCGCACGCACAAGCGGCAAGCGCCAAACAAAGCTATAACATTCCGACCGGATCGCTGGGTGCCACGCTGAGTGAATTTGCCGCCGCTTCCGGCGTGACCTTATCCACCGATTCTGCGCTGACGCGCGGGCTGGATTCTGCCGGACTTAAAGGTGCGTATTCGATACAGGAAGGCTTTGCCAAGCTGTTGAATGGCAGCGGACTAGAGGCCGTACAGCAAGGTAATGGCGGCTACACATTACGCAAGCTACCGATCACCAATGCCACCACATTGCCGGCAGTGTCAGTCCATGCTTCGCCGGTGCTCAACGCTACAACCGAAGGTAGCAATTCCTACGCCGCACGCGCAGTCACGATAGGCAAATCCAACCAGAGTTGGCGCGAAATTCCGCAGTCAGTCAGCGTACTGACCAAGCAACGCATGCTGGATCAAAACATGACCCAGCTTGAAGATGCACTGGATCAGGTGACGGGTCTGCAGCTAGATACCACGACAGGCGCATCCGGTTCTGCGAATCTGGTATCACGTGGTTTCCCTGTCACCAGTTATCAATATGATGGCGTACCGCAAACCTATCTGGGCACTTCATACACTGGTTATGATGTGGCAGTACTGGATAGAATAGAAGTCATACGCGGCGCAGCAGGTTTGCTGCAAGGTGCAGGCAATCCGTCAGCAACTGTCAATCTGGTACGCAAGAAACCTACGCATGAATTGGCGATATCCAGCGCAGTCAGTGCCGGCTCCTGGGATTCCTACCGGACAGAAGTGGATGTAGGCGGCCCGCTGAATGAAGCCGGCACAGTACGCGGCCGCTTCGTCGGCGTATACGATGATCGCGGCAGTTATGTCGATTATCAAAAATCGCAAAAAGAAATTTTCTATGGCGTGGTCGATATCGATCTAACATCCACGACAATGCTGACGCTGGGTGTGCAGCAACAGCAGGTCGACGCAGTACCGAGCATTTTTGGTATTCCTCGATATAGCGATGGACGCAGCCTGGGCTTGCGGCGTTCGGCCAATCTGACACCCGCGTGGAACACTTGGTCGCAAGACATTACCGATATTTTCGCGACCCTGACGCATCGTCTGGATAACGACTGGAAGCTGAATCTGGCATTCAATGGCTCCAACCAGCAGCAGAGTTTCAAGCGCTCCATCACGCGCGGCAACGCCGCCAATGGCGGTGTCGATCCAGCCAATCCATCGGGTTCTATCTATACCGGGGTCAAATGGAATTCGGAAGGCGATCGCTACAATCTGGATGCCAATGCAAATGGCCAGGCCACACTGTTCGGCCGCAAACATGATTTACTGTTTGGCGCCAATGCACAGAGCTTCGATCAAAACACAGATCAATCAGCTTTCTTTCCGGCAGTGTTCATTCCGAACATTTTCAACTTCGATCCAAGCAGCGTACCGGAACCAAATTACGGACCGCAAACACAAGGCACGACCGTCAATACACGCCAGTATGGTGTGTACGGTAGTGGCCGATTTAACCTCAGCGATCCGCTCAAGCTGATACTGGGTGCCCGTGTAAGTTGGTACACCACGCAAACCGATGCGCACAACTTGCTGACGGGCACCACGACCGCAGGCAAAGAGTCTGCCTACAATCGCGAGATCACACCGTATGCCGGTCTGGTCTACGACCTCAACAAAACCTACTCTTTGTATGCCAGCTACGCCGATATCTTTCAACCGCAAACCAAATTCTCCACGACTGGCAAAGAACTTGATCCTGTCGTCGGCAGCAATTATGAAATCGGTTTGAAAGGCGAATTCCTGGATGGGAAAGTCAATGCATCAGTTGCTGTTTTCAGCATAGCTCAAACCAATATCGCGCAACAAATTGTAACGCCCTGCGTGCAGGAAAGTTGCTACATCGCGGCCGGCAAGGTACGCAGTGAAGGCATAGAGACAGAAGTCACCGGCAAGCTGACGCCAAACTGGGACGTGTTCGCCGGCTATACCTATAACCGCACCAAGTACGTCAAAGATCTGCTGAATGAAGGTACGCCATTCCGCACGCAAACCCCGCGTCATCTATTGAAACTGTGGACGCAATATCGTCTGCCTGTCGCAGAAGGCCGCTGGTCTGTGGGCGGTGGCGTCAAT
Organism: Herminiimonas sp.; assembly: GCF_030645555.1. Lineage (GTDB taxonomy): Bacteria > Pseudomonadota > Gammaproteobacteria > Burkholderiales > Burkholderiaceae_D > Oxalicibacterium. Next base: position 685 of record NZ_JAUSME010000301.1, on the reverse strand, counting down.
GCGCAAAGCGGTTACTACGCATTGAATGGCGCGGTTCGCTCCGAGCAGGATCCTTATGCCGTATTCAAGATGAATGTCAGCTATCGCTTCAGCGAAAAAATGATCGCCTCGCTCGTCATCAATAACGTATTCGACAAGGAGTACTACTCAGGCATACGCGCCGTCAATTTAGGCAATGTCTATGGCGATCCACGTAACGCAACACTGACACTGCGGGCCAGTTTTTAACTGAAAAACAGCCTGCAAGTATTCACTTGCCCGGGCATAAACATAGCCGTGCATGCACAAGAAACTGTGCATGTACGTTTTTTCGTTTAATGGCGTAAAGACAATGTGCCGCATCTGCAACGCCTAACGGCCAAAGATTTGACCTCGCCCTCCCAGAATGCGATAATGAGAACTATTCTCAACTAAGCCCAGCCAGTGCGACCCGCTTCGCCAGCCAGCTTGATGATGCCGCATAGGCATCGCATTTCTGGAGTCTGTTGTGCGCGCCGCAAGTTCTTCCGATCCTGTCGCCCAGTTATACAGCCAGCATCATGGATGGCTGGTAGGTTTGCTGCGCCGAAAACTGGGGAATATCGATAATGCCCACGATCTGGCGCAGGATACTTTCACGCGCATATTGACGGGGCGCGATACCGATGTGATTCGTGAACCTCGCGCCTACCTCACCACGATTGCT
>NZ_JAUSME010000298.1 GCF_030645555.1 Herminiimonas sp. | reverse complement strand
GAAACTTCCAGACCCACCGGCATCCAGGCCGCGCACCAGGCGGCGCTGGACGATGGCCGCTTCCTGATCCAGCGCTGCAATGCCTGCAGCCGCCATGTGTATTTCCCGCGCGAGCTGTGTCCGCACTGTGGCAGCGACCAGCTGGCGCTGGTGCCGCCGTCCGGACTGGGCACCGTGCATGCGGTGACCACCGTACGGCGCAAGCCCGAGGCCGGGGGCGACTACAACGTGTCGCTGGTGGATCTTGACGAAGGCGTGCGCCTGATGAGCCGCGTCGACAACCTGCCACCGGCGGACGTGAAAATCGACCAGCGCGTGCAAGCACGGGTGAAAGTCGAAAATGGACAGGGACTGGTCGTGTTCGACGCACTGGAAGGGGAAAAGGCATGAGCCTGCAATCATTGCGCGGCAGCGCCGCCATCGCCGGCGTCGCCACCTTCGGCCAGGGCGAGGCACATGGCTTCACCGACATGGAAATCCTGGCGCGCTCGGCGCGCGCTGCAGTGGCCGATGCCGGCCTGAAGATGAGCGACATCGACGGCTTGTGCACCGCCAGTTCCAGCGCCAGCATGTGGGCCATGCCGGTGGTCGAATACCTCGGCATCCGTCCTCGTTTCCTGGACAGCACCATGCTGGGCGGCTCCAGCTTCGTCGCCCATCTGCTGCCAGCGATGCTGGCGCTGCAGTCGGGCCAGTGCAATGCGGTGCTGGTCTGCTACGGCAGCGCGCAGCGTACGGCCGCCTTCGGCCGGCGCGAGATGGTCGCAGCCCGCCGCTACCTCGACCCCCAGCCTTACGAAACGCCGTATGAACCGATGCTGCCGCCTTCCGCCTATGCGCTGGCGGCGTCGCGCCACATGCACCAGTTCGGCACCACCCGGCGCGACCTGGCCGAAGTGGCGGTGGCGGCGCGCGCCTGGGCGCGCATGAATCCGGAAGCCTTCATGCGCGATCCGCTGTCGATCGACGACGTGCTGAATGCGCGCATGATCAGCGATCCGCTCTCGGTGCGCGACTGCTGCCTGGTAACCGATGGCGGTGGCGCCTATGTGCTGGTGCGCGCCGAGCGGGCGCGCGACCTGCCCAACAAGCCGGTGTACGTGCTGGGCAATGCGACTGCGGTATGGAATCGCCAGATTTCGTCCATGCACGACCTGACGGTGACGGCCGCCACTGAATCCGGCCGCGAAGCATTTTCCATGGCCGGCCTGAAGCCGTCCGACATCGACATGGTGCAGCTGTACGACGCCTTCACCATCAACACGCTGCTGTTCCTGGAAGACCTTGGTTTCTGCAAGAAAGGAGAAGGCGCGGCCTTCGTGCAGAACGGCGGCATCGCGCCTGGCGGACACCTGCCGGTCAACACCAATGGCGGCGGCCTGTCCTGCGTGCATCCGGGGATGTACGGCATTTTCACCATCATCGAGTCCGTGCGCCAGTTGCGCGGGGAGTGCGGAGAACGGCAGATAGCGGGGGCGCGCACGGCGGCCGCCCATGGCAACGGCGGCATGCTGTCCAGCCAGTCGACCGCCATCCTCGCCACTGAAGAAGTCCTCTAGAACAAAGATCGAAAGAAGAAACCATGATCCGTGATCCCGAAACACTCGACGCCTTCCTCTCCTCGCTCAACCGCTTCGTGCGCGAGCGGCTGGTGCCGGCAGAAGAACTGGTAGCCGAAACCGACGCGATACCTGAGGACATCGTCAGGGAAATGAAGCAGATTGGCCTGTTCGGCCTGACCGTGCCGGAGGAGTATGGCGGGCTCGGACTGACGATGGAGGAGGAAGTGATGGTGATGCTGGAAATGGGCCAGACCTCGCCCTGCTTCCGCTCGCTGTTCGGCACCACGGTCGGCATCGGTTCCCAAGGCATCCTGATGGACGGCACCGAGGACCAGAAAGCCAAATACCTGCCGCTGCTCGCGACCGGCGAACTGATCGCTTCGTTCGCGCTGACCGAGCCCGAGGCTGGCTCCGACGCGGCGTCGCTGCGGACTACCGCAATTCGCGACGGCGACCACTACGTCGTCAACGGCACCAAGCGCTACATCACCAACTCGCCGCACGCAGGCATTTTCACGCTGATGGCGCGCACCGATCCGAACAACAAGGGCGCAGGCGGCGTGTCGGCTTTCATCGTCGAACGCAACACACCTGGCATTTCGATCGGCAAGATCGACAAGAAGATGGGCCAGCGCGGTGCTCATACCGCCGACGTGATCTTCGAGAACTGCCGGGTGCCGGCAAGCCAGCTGATCGGCCACAAGGAAGGCCAGGGCTTCAAGACCGCGATGAAGGTATTGGAAAAAGGCCGCATCCACATCGCAGCGATTTGCGTCGGCGTCGCCGAACGCATGCTGCGCGATGCGCTGCGCTATTCGATCGAGCGCAAGCAATTCGGCAAGTCGATTGCCGATTTCCAGCTGGTGCAGGCGCTGCTGGCTGACAGCCAGGCTGAAGTCTATGCTGCGCGTTGCATGGTGATCGACGCCGCCCGCAAGCGCGACGATGGCCGCAACGTGTCGACTGAAGCCTCGTGCTGCAAGATGTTCGCATCGGAAATGTGCGGCCGGGTGGCGGACCGCGCCGTGCAGATCTTCGGCGGCGCCGGCTACCTGGCCGAATACGGCATCGAACGGTTTTACCGCGACGTGCGCCTGTTCCGCTTGTATGAAGGGACGACCCAGATCCAGCAGATTGTCATTGCGCGCAACATGGTGCGCGACTTTGCCGAGTGAGGGGTAGAGCAGGTTTTAATGCAGCAATGGTGGAGAAGCAAGAAATCAGTTTGACGCAGTACACAGATGCGGGCCTGACCGGCCCCGAAAACAAGCCAACCAAAGGAGACACAGCATGAAAAAACTATCCCGCACCGGCAGCATGCGCCGCAAGATGAACGCCGCCCTGTTCGGCCTGCTGGCCGTTGGCAGCACGGCCACGCTGGCGCAATCCGGACAGACCGTCAAGCTGCTGGTCGGCTATACCGCAGGCGGCCCGGTCGATGCCGGCGCCCGCGTATTCGCCCCCTACTTCGCCAAGGAACTTGGCATGCAGGTGGTGGTGGAAAACAAGCCGGGCGCCGGCGGCTCGATGGCTGGTGACTACGTGGCCAAGTCGCAGCCGAACGGACTGACGATCTTCTTCGGCGCCAGCCCGACCATGACCATCACGCCGCACGTGCTGAAGGCCATGCCCTTCGATCCGGTCAAGGACGTGGTGCCGCTGGCGCCGATCCTGACCTATGCCAACGCGCTGGTCGCCAACAAGGACATGCCGTTCAAGAATGTGCAGGAACTGGTGACCTACGCCAAGGCCAATCCCGGCAAGGTGACTTACGGCTCGGCCGGCATGGGCGCGTCCAACCACCTGAGCGGCGAGCTGTTCGCAATACGCACCGGCACCCAGCTCAGCCATGTACCGTACAAAGGGAATGCCCCGGCAATGACCGACGTGATCGGTGGCCAGATCACGATGATGTTCGACATCGTCAGCACCGCACGCAACTACATTTCCAGCGGCCGCGTGCGGC
>NZ_JAUSME010000296.1 GCF_030645555.1 Herminiimonas sp. | reverse complement strand
GTGGAAAACATCATTCAGAAGCTGTTGCAGACCTGCGACTATAACGTCGAAAAGGCACAGCGCGGTATCATCTATGTGGACGAGATCGACAAGATTTCGCGCAAGTCGGATAACCCCTCGATCACCCGCGACGTGTCCGGCGAAGGTGTACAGCAAGCCTTGCTGAAATTGATCGAGGGCACGATGGCTTCGGTGCCACCACAAGGTGGACGCAAACATCCTAACCAGGATTTTGTGCAAATCGACACTACCAACATCATGTTCATTTGCGGCGGCGCATTTGACGGCCTGGCCAAGATCATTTCCGAGCGTTCGGAAAAGAGCGGCATCGGTTTCTCGGCGACAGTAAAGAGCCGCGAAGAGCGTAGCGCGAGCCAGGTCATGCTCGATACCGAGCCTGAAGATTTGATCAAGTTTGGTCTGATTCCGGAATTGGTAGGTCGCCTGCCGGTCGTGGCTACCCTGCGCGAACTGGATGAAGCCGCACTGATACAGATCTTGCTCGAACCCAAGAATGCATTGATCAAGCAATATTCAAAGTTGCTGGAAATGGAAGGCGCTGAACTGGAAATCCGCCCGGCTGCATTGCAGGCGATTGCCAAAAAAGCCATTGCACGCAAGACGGGCGCACGCGGTTTGCGTTCGATACTTGAGCATGCCTTGCTGGATGTCATGTATGAATTGCCGAACGAACAAAACGTTTCCAAGGTGGTCATCGATGAGGGCACGATTAACAATGGTGCCAAACCATTGCTGATTTACGATGAGCAGCCCAAGGTATCCGGCGCTAAATAATAAATATTTCAAAAATCTGCAGTAAATCATCAAAAACAGGCTCTTTGAGCCTGTTTTTCATTGAAAACACCAGTACAATTAAATCAGCAAGGATCATTCAGGCTTCCATCGTAAAGCCACTTCGAAGACAACTTCGCGGGTGGCTTTTATTGTTTTTCTGAGCGATTTTTGTGCTGTCCGGGCTTGTGTTTTGGCCGTTAGCGCCAACATCATTAACACGTTTATAGATAAGGCTCGCCATGACGACTACTCTTTCCACTGAACAAACCCAACTGCCGCTATTGCCGCTGCGCGATGTTGTTGTCTTCCCGCACATGGTGATCCCTTTGTTCGTCGGTCGTCCTAAATCAATCAAGGCGCTGGAAGCCGCGATGGAGCAGGGCAAGAGCATCATGCTCGCCGCACAAAAAGCCGCAGCCAAGGACGAACCGTCAGCCGACGACATTTATGAAATCGGTTGCGTCGCCAACATACTGCAAATGCTGAAGCTGCCTGACGGCACCGTCAAGGTGCTGGTCGAAGGCGCGCAGCGCGCACGCATTCATCACATCAGCGAACTGGAAACGCATTTCGTTGCCGATCTCACGCCTATAGAATCCGAAGCCGGCGACGAGTCGGAAGTGGAAGCGATGCGTCGCGCGATCGTCCAGCAGTTCGATCAATATGTAAAACTGAACAAGAAAATTCCGCCAGAGATACTGACCTCGCTGGCCGGTATAGATGATGCCGGCCGCTTGGCCGATACCATCGCTGCGCACCTGCCGCTCAAGCTTGAGCAAAAACAGGTGATCCTGGAAATCTTCAACGTCGCCAAACGCTATGAGCATTTGCTCGGCCAACTCGAAGGCGAGCTCGACATACTGCAAGTCGAGAAGCGCATACGCGGCCGCGTGAAACGCCAGATGGAAAAATCGCAGCGCGAATACTATTTGAACGAGCAGGTCAAGGCGATACAGAAAGAACTGGGCGAGGGCGAAGAAGGAGCTGACCTCGAAGATCTGGAGAAAAAAGTCATTGCGGCCAAGATGCCGAAAGAGGCGCTCGCCAAGGCACAAAACGAGTTGAAAAAACTCAAGCTGATGTCGCCGATGTCAGCCGAAGCAACCGTCGTGCGCAATTACATCGATACCTTGCTCGGCTTGCCGTGGAAGAAAAAATCGAAAGTGAACAATGACCTGACCAATGCCGAGAAAGTACTGGAAGACGATCACTACGGTCTCGACAAGGTCAAGGAACGCATCCTGGAATACCTCGCCGTGCAGCAGCGCGTCGACAAACTCAAAGCGCCTATCCTGTGCTTCGTTGGTCCTCCGGGTGTGGGCAAGACTTCGCTTGGTCAATCGATTGCGCGTGCGACGAACCGCAAGTTCATCCGCATGGCCCTGGGTGGCGTGCGTGACGAGGCAGAAATACGCGGTCATCGTCGTACCTACATAGGCTCCATGCCGGGCAAGATTTTGCAAAGCATGGCAAAAGCCGGCGTGCGCAATCCGCTGTTCCTGCTCGATGAAATCGACAAGATGGGTGCGGATTTCCGCGGTGATCCTTCATCGGCATTGCTGGAGGTGCTCGATCCTGAACAAAACCACACGTTCTCGGATCACTATGTCGAAGTCGATTTCGATCTGTCTGACGTGATGTTTGTTGCGACATCGAACTCGTACAACATACCGCCAGCGTTGCTGGACCGGATGGAAGTCATCCGTCTGTCGGGTTATACCGAAGATGAAAAAACCAGCATTGCG
>NZ_JAUSME010000279.1 GCF_030645555.1 Herminiimonas sp. | reverse complement strand
CTGTCACACCGGATGAGGTCAGCAAGGATGGACAGGTGTTCGGCCGCATCAAGGTTGAAGTGCCGATGATGCCGGACATGGTGGTGGCCAGCCAGTCGCCATTTGCCGCCTTGCTCAAGGCGACGGAAAAGACCTGGGATACCAGCGTGATGACGATCAAGATGGTCGGCAAGATGATCGTGGGCGAGGTTTCCTGGAAAAATGTGACTGGCCCGATCACGATAGCCGATTATGCGGGACAGACCGCGCGTATCGGCCTGATCAGTTACCTCAGTTTTATCGCCTTCGTCAGCATCAGTCTGGGTGTCATGAATCTGCTGCCTATCCCGGTGCTCGATGGCGGTCATTTGCTGTATTATGCTGTGGAAGTTTTGACGGGTCGTCCCGTCTCTGAGCGTTTTGGTGCAATTGCCCAGCGCGCAGGGGTGGGAGTATTGATGACCTTGATGCTGGTGGCGGTCTTTAATGACATCAACCGCCTGATTTCCTGAACGAGGCAGTCTTTCCCTGAACCCAAGCCTGACTAGTATCTTAATTTACGATAGCCAATGAAATTATATTCAGAGCGTTTCCCTTTGCCGACATTTCCTCGTCACCTTATCGCTGTTGCGGCCTTTGCACTGTGCTCGGGGTATGCGCAGGCAGCGGATCCTTTCACCGTCAAAGACATCCGCGTGGAAGGCATACAGCGTACCGAAGCCGGTACGGTGTTCAGCTATCTGCCGGTGCGCGTCGGTGAAACGTTCACTGATGACAAAGGTGCGGCCGCGATCAAGGCACTGTATGCAACCGGTTTCTTCAAGGATGTGCGTATCGAGGTCGAGGGAGACGTGCTGGTTGTCTTTGTCGAAGAACGCCCGGCGATTGCCAGTGTCGAATTTTCCGGCACCAAGGAATTCGACAAGGAGCAATTGACCAAGGCATTGAAGCAAATCGGCGTCGGTGAATCGCGCATTTTCGACAAGGCACTGGTGGACAAGGCCGAACAGGAATTGAAACGCCAGTATCTGTCGCGCGGCTTGTATGGTGTACTGATTACGACCACGGTCACGCCAGTGGAGCGCAACCGTGTATCGATCAATTTTGCGGTGGATGAAGGCGATGTCTCCCGTATCAAGAATATCAATATCATCGGCAGCAAGGCTTACAGCGAAAAAGAATTGATCAAGCAGTTGAGCCTGCGTACGCCGGGCTGGTTTACCTGGTATACGAAGGCGGACCAGTATTCGAAGCAGAAACTGGCTGGCGATATCGAGGCATTGAAATCCTTTTACCAGAACCGCGGTTACATCGAAATGCAGATCGAATCGACCCAGGTGTCGATCTCGCCTGACAAGAAGGATATCTACCTCACCATCAACATCAACGAGGGTTAGAAATATACCTTTTCCGGCATCAAGCTCGAGGGTGAAATGTTCGGCCGCGAAGCAGAATTGAATTCGCTGCTGCAACTGAAAAAAGGCGATGTCTACTCAGGCGAAAAGCTGACTGCGAGCACCAAGAACATTTCCGAGCGCATGGGCAATTTCGGCTATGCGTTTGCGAACGTGAATGCGAATCCGCAAATTGATCGCGAGAAAAAGGAAGTCGCATTCACAGTATTGATCGATCCGGGCAAGCGCGTTTATGTACGCAACATCAACATTGCCGGCAATACAAAAACACGCGATGAAGTGATACGCCGCGAGTTGCGCCAGTTCGAGAATTCCTGGTACGACGGCGAAAAAATCAAGCTGTCGCGCGATCGCGTCGATCGCCTCGATTACTTCACCGATGTCACCATAGAAACGCCGGATGTGCCGGGCAAAACCGATCAGGTTGACATCAATCTGGGCGTGACTGAAAAACCGACCGGCAACATTATGCTGGGCGCAGGTTTTTCGAGTAGTGAGAAGCTGTCCCTGAGCGGCGGGATCAATCAGACGAATGCATTCGGCAGCGGCAATACGATAGGCATCGATGTCAATACCAGCCGCTTGAATCGCACGATCGCTGTTTCCAGCACCAATCCTTACTTTACTGATGACGGCATCAGCCGCAGTTATGAAGTATTCCTGCGTACAACCCGCCCGCCGACCATCAATACAAGCGACTACCGGATACGCACTACCGGTGCGAATATTAAATTCGGCGTGCCGTTTTCTGAATTCGATACGATATTTTTCGGCGCCGGTGTTGAGCAGACCAGCGTGGAAACCTACACGGGTGTCAGCAATTACAATGACAGTCCGGACGCATATAAACGTTATGTCGCATCTCTGGATCCAGCTGTAAGAGGCACTACTTACCCGAACTCGCCCAATATTACGACAACTGGCATTCATTCTGCTTCCGCGATCGGTGTGCCTTTGACGGCAGCATGGCAACGCGATAATCGCGATAGTGCACTGGTGCCGACCAAAGGTCGTTATCAACGCGCCAATTTTGAAATTTCGCCTGCCGGAGATTCGACATATTTCCGCACTACCTACCAGCAGCAATACTTCCAGCCTTTGTTCGGCGGCGCTACCACGCTGGCCTTGAATGGTGAAGTCAATTACGGTAAAGGGATGGGCGGTAAAGACTATCCTATCTTCAAGAATTTTTATGCCGGCGGTATCGGCACTGTGCGCGGCTATGAAGGTTCATCCCTGGGGCCCAAGGCCCTGAATGGCGATCCTTTGGGTGGCTCGTCACGGATTATTGCCAATGCAGAATTGCAATTTCCGTTCCCGGGCTCAGGCAATGATCGCAGCCTGCGCTGGTTTACCTTCTTTGATGCGGGTAACGTCTATACAGACGGATTTGGTGGTGATTTCAAGACTTCGATAGGCCTGGGTTTTAGCTGGGTATCGCCTATCGGGCCATTGAAGTTGAGTTTCGGCAAGGCCTTGAATGCAGATGACAGTAGCGATCCTACTAAACGTGACAGAACCCAGGCCTTCCAATTCCAGTTGGGTACAGGTTTCTGATCGCTTGGTGCATAATGCTGATTCAGTAATCGAAATTTGAAATGCGGAGAATTATTTTGAAGTCCTTAGCTAAACTATCAGTAGTATCCCAAGGCTTGACAGCATTGGCCGCAAGCGTGTTTTTGATTTCTGCTGCGCAAGCGCAGGATGCAAAAGTCGGCTTCCTCAATCCTGATCGCGTTATCAGGGAGGCGGCGCCGTACAAGGCGGCAGAAGCCAAGTTGGAGCAGGAGTTTTCCAGGCGCCAGAAGGAGTTGCAGGATTTGGCCAACCGTTTGAAAACACTGGCGGATAAATTCGACAAGGACGCTCCGGTATTGTCGGATTCCGAACGTGCCAAACGTCAGCGTGAGTTGGCTGATGTCGACAAGGATTTCCAGCGCAAGCAGCGTGAATACAAGGAAGACCTGAACCAGCGCCGCAATGAAGAGACGGCAACCGTGTATGAGCGCACTACCAAGGTGATCAAGCAGGTCGCCGAAGCTGAGAAATTCGATATCGTGTTGCAAGATGCGGCTTATGTCAGCCCGCGCATCGACATCACGGATAAAGTAATCAAAGCGCTGGGTAAATAAAATCATAAGGCAACGATGAGCACTCGGCTGGGAGATTTGGTCGAACGCTTGGGGGGCCGGTTGATAGGCAATGCCGACATCGAAGTGGTCGGCATTGCACCGTTAAGCGATGCAAATGCATCGCACATCACGTTTCTCTCCAATCCCAAGTTAAGAGGGCAGGCTGCGCAAACGCATGCGGCCGCCTTGATTTTGTCTGCTGCAGACGATGAAGTCGTGGCTGCAAGTTATCCAGGTGCGCGTATCGTCACCGACAACCCTTACGCGTATTTCGCGCGCGCAGCACAATTTTTCACATCGTTGAATGCGTGGGTAGCACCCGCAGGCATACATCCGACTGCCAGCGTCGACCCGACTGCCAGCGTCGCTGCGAGTGCTTCTATCGGCCCCTATGTGACGATAGAAGCCGGGGCAGTGGTGGAAGACGCTTGCGTGATCGATGCCGGCGGTTTCATAGGGCGTGATGCCCGCGTCGGTGCTGCGACGCATTTCTATCCCAGAGTCACCTTCCTTGCCGGTTGCAGTATGGGCAAGCGCGGGATTATCCATCCCGGAGCCGTGATAGGTGCCGATGGTTTCGGTTTCGCCAATGAAGGCGGCGCATGGATCAAGATTCCGCAAACCGGCGCTGTCCGCATAGGTGATGATGTGGAAATCGGCGCCAATACCTCTATCGATCGCGGTGCGCTGGCCGATACGGTGATTGAAGATGGCGTCAAGCTCGATAATCAAATCCAGATCGGTCACAATTGCCATATCGGCGCACACACTGCGATGGCCGGCTGCGTCGGCGTGGCCGGCAGCGCGACGATAGGCAAATACTGCACGTTTGGCGGCGCTGCGATGGTGCTGGGGCATTTGACCATCGCTGACCACGTGCACATTTCATCCGGCAGCATGGTAACGCGCTCGATACGCGAACCGGGGCAATACACCGGCTTTTACCCCCTGGCAAAAAATGCCGAGTGGGAAAAATCTGCAGTCATCGTGCGCAATTTGGCGACGATGCGTGAGAAAATTCGCGAACTCGGAAAAATAATTAAATCAATCGGTGACAAACAAGAATGAATAACGACATGAAAACACTCGACATCAACCAGATCAAACAATATCTGCCGCATCGCTATCCGATGCTGCTGGTTGACCGCGTATTGACGTGGGAATCCGGCAAGTCGATTACCGCGATCAAGAATGTCACCGCGAATGAAGAATTTTTCAATGGCCATTTCCCGCACAAGCCGGTGATGCCTGGCGTCTTGATGATAGAGGCACTGGCGCAAACGGCAGCCTTGCTGTCGTTCCTGACGATGGGGCAAAAGCCGGATGACAATAGCGTGGTGTATTTCATCGGCATAGATGGCGCACGTTTCAAGCGCCCGGTCGAACCAGGCGACCAGTTGAAAATGGAAGTGGAAATCCTGCGCAACGCACGCGGCATCTGGAAGTACAAGGCCAGCGGTTCTGTCGATGGCCAACTCGCGCTTGAAGCCGAGTTGATGTGCACGATGCGCACCATCAATGATGCGGGCGCAACTGCGGGACAGTAATGGCGCTGATTCATCCAACCGCGATTATTGATCCGAAGGCGCAGCTCGATGCGTCGGTTGAGGTTGGTGCATACTCGATCATCGGCCCGCATGTGAAAATTGCTGCGCGCAGCAAAATCGGTCCGCATGTGGTGATCGAGGGTCATACCAGCATAGGCGCTGACAACACGATATTCCAGTTCGCCTCGATAGGCGCGGCACCGCAAGACAAGAAATACGCTGGCGAGCCTACCCAGCTGACTATCGGCGACCGCAATACGATACGCGAATTCGTCACCATCAATCTGGGCACGACGCAGGACGCGCATGTCACGCGTGTCGGCAGCGACAACTGGATCATGGCTTATGTGCATATCGCACATGATTGCCAGCTCGGCGACCACATCATACTTGCCAATAATGCGACACTGGCCGGTCATGTGCATCTGGAAGACTGGGTATTTCTCGGCGGCTTTACATCAGTGCACCAGTTCTGCCATATAGGCGCGCATGCGATGACGGCATTTACATCCGCCGTCAGCCAGGACATACCGCCGTTCGTGACGGCTGCCGGCAACCGTGCCGTGCCGGCCGGCATCAATAGTGAAGGCTTGAAACGGCGCGGCTTCAGCAGCGAGCAGATCATGGCGATCAAGCGTGCCTACAAAATGATCTATCGTTCCGGTTTGCCGCTCGAAGAAGCCAAGGCTGCGCTGCTGGCTGAAGAGGGCAAGTCACCTGACGCTGCCGTTTACCTGCGCCAGTTGCGCGAATTCATACAAGCATCGCCTCGTGGCATCATCCGCTAACACAGCAGCAAGGACGGCGATCGCGATGGTCGCCGGCGAAACCTCG
>NZ_JAUSME010000277.1 GCF_030645555.1 Herminiimonas sp. | reverse complement strand
ATGTCACGCTCGAACCTTGCAGTCATCACGGCCGCACGCCGCCTTGCGCCGATGCCTTGATCAAGGCACGCGTAGGCCGCGTCGTGGCTGCGCTTGCCGACCCGAATCCGCTGGTGGCGGGGCAGGGGCTGGCGCGGCTGGAAGCGGCCGGGATACAGGTTACTTGCGGCGTGCTCGAAGCAGAGGCGCGCGAAATCAATATCGGCTTCCTCTCGCGCATGCAGCACGGCAAACCATGGGTGCGGATGAAAACCGCCGCCAGCCTCGACGGCATGACAGCGCTGCACAATGGCATCAGTCAATGGATCACAGCGGACGCAGCGCGCGCTGATGGGCATTTCTGGCGCGCCCGTGCATGCGCCATCCTGACCGGCATAGGCACCGTGATCGAAGATGATCCGCAACTCAATGTGCGCGCAATCGATACACCGCGCCAGCCGCAACGCATCGTCATCGACAGCCAGTTGCAGATCAGCCCGCATGCGCGCGTCCTTGATGGTGGCGGTACCTGGATAGTGGCGGCCCGGCCCGATCCTGCAAAGGAAAAAATCCTGCGCGAGCTCGGCAATGAAATCATCGTGTTGCCGAATGCAGCCGGCAAGGTCGATTTGGCCGCGCTGATGCAGGAACTGGGACGGCGCCAGATCAATGAACTGCATGTCGAAGCCGGCTTCAAGCTGAATGGCTCATTGATACGTGAAGGCTGCGTCGATGAATTGCTGGTTTATCTTGCCCCCAGTTTGCTCGGCGATGCACAGCGCATGTTCAATCTGCCGGTGCTGGAGTCGCTGGAAGATAAAAAGAGCCTGGCTTTCCATGAGGTCAAGCAAATCGGCGCCGATTTGCGTATCCTTGCACGTTTTATCTAACCCACTTTCATCACCATGTTTACTGGAATCGTTGCCGCTGTCGGAAAAATCACTGCAATCTCCCCGCTCGGCGACGCTGCGGCAGGACACCGTTTGACCGTCGCTGCAGGCGGCTTGCCACTGGCCGATGTCGCGCTGGGCGACTCGATCACCCTGAATGGCGCGTGCATGACGGTGGTGGCAAAAACGGATCAGGAATTCCAGGTCGACGTTTCGCGTGAAAGTCTCAATTGCACCGCGGGTCTCGATGCCATCGGTGAAGTCAATCTGGAAAAAGCGGTCACGCTGTCGGAGCGCCTCGGTGGCCATCTGGTATCCGGCCATGTCGATGGCTTGGGAACGGTGCAGAAGTTCGAGCAAGTCGGTGAATCGTGGCTGCTGGTGGTCGATGCACCCAGCGATCTGGCGAAATACATCGCAGTCAAGGGTTCCATCGTCATCAACGGCGTCTCGCTGACGGTCAATACCGTGAATGATCGGGACGCTTCCTGTGCATTTTCGGTCAACCTGATTCCGCATACAGTGCAGGTCACCACGCTCAAGCATCTGAAAGCGGGCAGCAAGGTCAATCTTGAAATTGATTTGATCGCGCGTTATGTCGAGCGGATGTTGAGTTCTCCGCATAAATAATGAGTCAAGCCGGCGTGTGGCCGGCATAAATCGCTGGATATCCGCCCAAACCAGTCAATTCTTGTGTAATCCGGGGTTAGAAGGGTACTAAATCCTTTAAAATAGCGGCCTACTCCTGGATTACTCATGTCTATTTCCACTACCCAAGAAATCGTTACAGAATTGCGCGCCGGCCGTATGGTGATACTGGTCGATGAAGAAGATCGTGAAAACGAAGGCGATCTGGTGCTCGCGGCCGAGTTCGTGACACCGGAAGCGATCAATTTCATGGCCAGATTCGGCCGCGGCCTGGTGTGCCTGACGCTGACCGAAGAGCGTTGCGACGAACTTGCGCTGACGATGATGACGACGCGTAACGGCACCTCTTACGGCACCAATTTCACCGTGTCTATAGAGGCTGCCGAAGGCGTGACGACCGGTATTTCGGCCGCCGATCGCGCCAAAACGATACAGGTTGCGGTGGCAAAAAATGCCAAGCCGTCCGATATCGTGCAGCCTGGCCATGTTTTCCCGCTGAAGGCGCAAAAAGGCGGCGTGCTGATGCGCGCCGGTCATACCGAGGCTGGATGCGACTTTGCCGAGCTGGCCGGTTTGACGCCGGCGGCTGTCATTTGCGAAATCATGAAAGACGACGGCACGATGGCGCGCCTGCCGGATTTGATCGAATTCGCCCGCGAACATGATTTGAAGATAGGCACGATAGCCGACCTGATTCACTATCGCAGCCAGCATGAAAGCATAGTCGACCGCGTTGGTGTGCGCACGATGGAAACCGCCTATGGCACCTTCGAGGCGATACTGTACCGCGACAAACCTAGCGGCGGCGCCCATCTGGCGCTGGTGCATGGCGCTATTGCGCCCGATCAGGAAACGCTGGTGCGCGTTCATCAGCCGGTATCTATGCTGGACCTGCTGGAAACCAAGGTTACCTCGCACTCATGGAATATGGCTTCGGCGATGGCGGCGATCAAGCAATCCGAGCGCGGCGTGATGGTATTGCTTAACTGCGAAGAATCGGCCGAGGAATTGTTTGCGCAGTTTGCTGCGCTGAATAATCCGGATGCGCGTCCGCAGCAGCGTGCCGCGCGCATGGATTTGCGCAATTACGGTATAGGCGCGCAGATATTGAAAGACATCTCGGTAGGCAAGATGAAGTTGCTCTCCAATCCGCGCAAAATGCCATCGATGACAGGCTTCAACCTGGAAGTAACTGGTTATATAGCCAAGCCGGAAAATTGAGCATTCATTCCATTTTTATATTTTTATCAATCAATTCAAGGTATTGCCGCGCATTGCGGTAAAGTCTGCAAGAATTAATGACTCGTTTGAGTCGCAAGCGCAGTAGCGCATGAAGGGAACTACCATGACAGTTGGCACCTACGATATGAATTTGGCCGGAGAAGGTTTGCGCATCGGCATCGTGCAGGCACGCTTCAACCAGGATGTATGCCACGGCTTGCTGTCGGCTTGCCTGGCTGAATTGAAGCATCTGGGTGTCGAAGATGAAGATATCCTGCATGTGACGGTTCCGGGCGCGCTGGAAATCCCGCTGGCCTTGCGCAAGATGGCGGAAACGCTGCAGTTCGATGCCTTGATCGCGATAGGCGCAGTCATACGCGGCGAAACCTACCATTTTGAACTGGTTTCGAATGAATCCGGCGCCGGCATCACCCGCGTCGGCCTGGATTTCGGCTTGCCGATAGCCAATGCTGTCCTGACCACCGATACTGATGAGCAAGCCGAAGCGCGGATGGAAGAAAAGGGCGCTGATGCCGCCCGTGTCGCGGTTGAAATGGCCAATCTGACGATTGCACTGGAAGATCTGGCTGACGCCGGCGATGAAGAAGAGGAAGTGTAATTTCCTTGATCGCCGCTTGCATGCAGTGAGCTCTTGCCTCGGTATTGCTTAATCCAGTATTTTTAACCCCTTATGCGTGTTTTTCAAATGAAGCGCGCTGTTTGTGAACCATGACCCAAAAAACCGACCACGCCAATCCGAGCAAGAACCGCACGCCGCGTCATCGCGCACGCGAATTTGCGTTGCAGGGCCTGTATCAATGGCTGCTGAATAATGAAGACGTGCGCACGATAGAAACGCATATCCGCCAGGCACATGGCTTCGACAAGGCTGATGCCGAGCATTTCGATGCGCTGCTGTACGGTACCGTCAAGCAGGTTGCCGAGTTGCGCGCCGGCCTGACACCGCTGATCGATCGCGAAATCACGCAATTGTCACCAGTCGAACATGCGGCCCTGCTGATCGGCGCCTTCGAGCTGAAAAACCATATCGAGATTCCATACAAGGTTGTCATCAATGAAGCGGTCGAACTGACCAAGTCATTCGGCGGCATCGATGGCCACAAGTATGTGAATGGCGTGCTGGACAAGTTTGCCGCCACTGTGCGCGAGCCTGAGATCAATGCCGGGCGCCGGGGCTGACCTGGCGCTTGCCAATGCCGTTCCTGTGAAACAGTAATTGAGCAGCAATACCGAAAGTAAAAACACCGCCACCTTGTTTCCATTTGATCGGATACTGGTGGCGGTTTTCATTGGGGAATACACCAGGCCATGCATCTGACTCAACTCGCTGCCCGTCTCGACAATATTGCGCCGTTTCATGTCATGGAGCTGGCCAAGATGGCGGCCGAGCTGGAGCGGCAAGGGCACCACATCATCCACATGGGCATAGGCGAGCCTGACTTTACGGCCCCGCCATCGGTCGTGGCTGCAGCCACGCAGGCGATGGCCGATGGCAAGATGCAATACACGTCGGCTACCGGCTTGCCGGAATTGCGCGCCGCCATTGCTGCACATTACCTCGATGTCTATGGCGTAGCAGTCGCGCCTGCGCGCATCATCGTCACGGCGGGTGCCTCGGGCGCCTTGCTGCTGGCTTGCGCTGCGCTGGTGGAAAAGGGTGCACAAGTACTGATGTCGGATCCCTCGTATCCATGCAACCGGCATTTTGTCGCCGCCTTCGATGGGCAGGCGCAGATGATCGCGAGCGGCCCCGAGCACAGGTTCCAGTTGTCGGCAGACATGGTGCGGGACAACTGGAGCGAGCAAACGCGGGGGGTCTTGCTGGCTTCGCCATCGAATCCGACCGGAACCTCGATAGATGAAGATGAATTGAGCAAGATAGTCGCATTCGTGCGGGAAAAGCAGGGCTTCACTATCGTCGACGAGATTTATCATGGCTTGCGTTACGATGCCGCGCCGTTTTCAGCCTTGTCGCTGGGCGATGACGTGATCGTGATCAACAGCTTTTCCAAGTATTTCAATATGACCGGCTGGCGGCTGGGCTGGCTGGTGGTGCCGGACGCGCTGGTGCAGCCGATAGAAAAGTTGGCGCAAAACCTGTTCATTTGCGCGTCCAGCATTGCCCAGCATGCCGGACTGGCCTGCTTCGCGCCGGAAGCGATGGCTGTTTATGAAGCGCGCAAGGCAGAATTCAAGCGCCGCCGCGACTATATAGTGCCGGCCCTGGAAGGTCTGGGTTTCAAGGTGCCGGTGATGCCGGACGGGGCCTTCTATGTCTATGCCGATTGCAGTGCCTTGTCGGACGATGCGGACAGGCTGACGATAGACATGCTCAACGAGGCGGGCGTGGTGATGGTGCCGGGACTGGATTTTGGCCCGTCGACGGCACGGCAGTATGTACGCATATCGTATGCGACTTCGATGGAAAACCTGCAGGAAGCAGTCGCACGGCTGCGGGTTTTTTTCGCCAGGCGGCTGCCTGCTGATCAAGCGGATGCGGGCGCCAGCGGGAAATGAAGCGGAGTATGCTCATCGCTCCTGGGGGTGAAATTCTGACTACGCTGCATGTGCCTGGCTTGCGTGAATTGAAGTGAAAAGGAGGTGTCATGGAAATCAGGTGTCCTCATTGCGGGCAGCGTAATCGCGCAGCAGCGAGCCGACTGGCCAGCGCCGCAAGTTGCGGGAAATGCCAGCAACTGCTTTTCAGCCGCCCGGTTAACGTAGACCCGCCCACGCTGGCCGAACTGATAGCAGAAAGCGCCGTGCCTGTCCTGATCGATTTTTGGGCGCCGTGGTGCGGCCCATGCCGCTCGTTCGCGCCGGTTTTTGAAGTAGCGGCGGGCCAGCAAAATGGTGCTCTCGTCTTTGCCAAGGTCGATACCGAGCTGCATCAGGGGCTTGGGCAGCAATACAATATCCGTGCGATTCCAACGCTGGCCGGATTTTTTCGCGGCAAGGAGCTCTTGCGCAAGACAGGCGCCCTGCCAGCAGCTGAACTGGGAAAAATAGTGCAGCAATTGCTTGCGTACAAATAATGCTCGGTGAAGGATGGCTCTGCGATTGGGCTGGTGTGCGATGAAGAATAAAAAAAGGAGCCGGAAGGCTCCTTTTTTACGACATCAGTGATGTTTTACAGCGCAGTGTAATGCGCGCCATTGATCGATTGCCGCTGCGCCTGATCTTCCAGCGCAGTTGTGGCGTTGATCAAGGCAGCCGATTTGTCCTGTGCATCCGGAATAGGCTGGATGCGCGGCGCAGCACGGCTGGCCATGGTGGCAAAAGCCGATATGCGCTTGCCGCTGGCAACGGCTTTCAGCCTGTCGTATTCACCCAGAACCTTGGCGCCGTAACCGTCGTCGCTATCCATCGCAGCTGCGCCTACATAACGTTTCAGGCCGGCTTCTATCGAGCCGCCCCGGGCGACATATTCCTTCAGAATCAGGGAGCCGACACGAATATTGGCAACCGGATTGAGGGCTGTATGTACGCCACCCATTTCGGCAAATTTGTCGCGGTGCACTTTGGACATGACTTGCATCAAGCCTTGCGCGCCTACCGGGCTTTCGGCAAATGGATTGAAACGCGACTCGATTGCCATCACTGCCAGTATTAGCAGTGGATCGAAGTTGATTTCCTTGCCAGTCAGATAAGCTGCCGAAACCAGCATATTGGTTGCATCATTGGCGACGCGATAGCGTTTGGAAAGCCATTGCGTCACGCGTTGCTGTTGCAGGTCGGTTCCCACCATCGCACTATTGCCATTGGCGGTAGCGATTTTCAGTGTATTTTCAGATTCTGCCGCAGCTGGTGCTGATTCATCCATCAGGTTCGCCAATGGCGGCATGTCTTCCGGAGCCGGCGAGGCAAGCGCTTCGCTGAACGGGGACAGGGTCTGGATGCGGTCTGCAATTTCCGGCTTGAAGAACATCAGTGCCAGAGTGGCAATGGCTGTCAGGCCCAGTAACATCACTGCGTGTCGTGCTGTCGCGATGACGCGGCTGGTTGTTTCGCGCATGGAGATCGACGTTGCGATCGCCTGTCGTGCGGATTGCTTGGCGACTTGTCGCATCGCCATATTGATTCGATTTAACATATAAAACTCCAGGATTGGCGCGGCAAATAAAGGGCTCCACTACAAACGACGACTATTTGTAGAACCCTGCACATGCCGTGAATCAGAGAAATCGCTTGCTGTCGCGCGTCGCGTACGGCAAGCGTCGGAGTTGATTACTTATAGGGCGCGCATCGTATGCAGCAGACCCTTGGCAAACAACTTTTTCGGGGAGAAGGCATTAGCCTTGGCAAAACACTCCTAAAATGTCATGTGGGACCCCGATCCCGTGAAATGAAGAGAGTTTCTTTTCTGCCCGGTTTGGTGTTCAAATACGGGCCTGCTCTTCAAGTTGCGCGAATTGTAGGAGCCGGTTTATATCAAGTCAATACTATAAAAATGAATTTCTATTACTTTTAAATCTAAATAATTTTTCACATTACATATAAAAGTCAATTAAATCAAATACTTGGCTGTTTTGTTAAATAATCGAGTCTAATGTGTAAAGCGGCGAAAAAAACCATGAAATATTCTGATCTGCGCGACTTCATTTCTCAATTGCAACAAATGGGCGAACTTAAGCGCATAAACATGCCGGTTTCGCCGTATTTGGAGATGACGGAGATCTGCGACCGCACTTTGCGTGCACAAGGTCCTGCGCTTTTGTTTGAGCAACCGACCGGCCACAAGATTCCCGTACTCGGCAATTTATTTGGTACGCCACAGCGCGTCGCCCTCGGCATGGGGGCTACCGACGTCAGCGAATTGCGCAAGATTGGTCATGTGCTGGCGATGCTGAAAGAGCCGGAACCGCCGAAGGGATTCAAGGACATGCTGGGTCTGGGCTCGCTGGTCAAGTCGTTGTGGGACATGGCGCCCAAGGAGCGCAGCAGCGGCCCATGCCAGGACATCGTGTGGGAAGGCAATGATGTGGATCTGGCGCGCTTGCCTATCCAGCATTGCTGGCCGGGCGATATCGCTCCTCTTATTACCTGGGGTTTGGTGATTACCAAAGGTCCGCACAAGAAGCGGCAAAATCTGGGTATATATAGACAGCAGGTCATAGGCCGCAACAAAGTCATCATGCGCTGGCTGGCGCAACGTGGCGGCGCGCTGGATTTTCGCGAGCACAGCATTGCCAATCGCGGCCAGCCTTATCCTATCGCAGTCGCCCTCGGCGCCGATCCCGCTACTATATTAGGTGCGGTCACGCCGGTGCCTGACAGTTTGTCGGAATATCAATTCGCTGGTCTGTTGCGCGGTAGCCGGACCGAGCTGGTCAAGGCGCTCGGCAGCGAGTTGCGCGTACCGGCTACAGCCGAAATTGTGCTGGAAGGGCATATCTATCCGGATGAATCGCATCCGTCAGGTTACGAGCATGCGCTCGAAGGCCCGTATGGCGACCACACCGGCTATTACAACGAGCAGGATTCCTTCCCGGTCTTCACGATAGACCGCATCACGATGCGGCGCGATCCTATCTATCACTCCACGTATACAGGCAAGCCGCCGGATGAGCCGGCTATCCTCGGCGTGGCCTTGAATGAAGTGTTCATCCCGCTGTTGCAAAAGCAGTTTTCGGAAATCCTGGATTTTTATCTGCCGCCGGAAGGGTGCAGCTACCGGATGGCAGTCGTGCAGATCAAGAAAGCTTACCCGGGCCATGCCAAACGGGTCATGTTCGGTGTCTGGAGCTTTTTGCGTCAGTTCATGTATACCAAGTTCATCATCGTGGTCGATGAAGACGTCAATATCCGCGACTGGAAGGAAGTGATCTGGGCTATCACCACCCGCGTCGATCCGACCCGCGACACTACCCTGGTCGACAACACGCCTATCGATTATCTGGATTTCGCCTCGCCGGTCAGCGGTCTGGGCAGCAAGATGGGTATAGACGCCACCAACAAATGGCCGGGCGAAACCAGTCGTGAATGGGGCACAACGATAAAAATGAGCGACGAGGTCAAGCAGCGGGTAGACCAGATTTGGCAGGAACTCGGGATTTGAGCCGGTCAGCAATGCTGATTTTATTCCTGATGCTTGCTAATCGATCTGATTCACCAGTCTTTCCCGTTTGCGGGAAAGACTAGTAGAGGGCGCGTCGCTTGGCTACATAGCCGGATTAAGCCTGCCGGAATGCTAATCTGCCGATTTCTGAAGCACAGTGAGCGTCTTTGCTGTTAAAATTCGTCTCGGCGGGCCCCTGCGCATTGTGGCATGGCCAACCTGGTCAGGTCGGGAACGAAGCAGCCACAGCCATTTCCTGCAAGTGCCGCAGACAAGGCTCGCCTTTTTACTATTTAACTATCCCCGCCATATCCATCAGCCTGTGCTGATATCGTCCTCAGGCATTTTGTTCCAGCAGCGCTGCTGAGTTACCGGTCTATAGACAGCCAGTTCAATCCGCCAGCAGATTGTTTTTCATTTTGCGCATCACCAGTGTGCTGCTTGCTATTTCGGCTATCGACAGTCCCTGCATCATCTCCGCGCGCAGTTCCTTCGATAATTTTTCTATGATCTGCAGCTGCTCGTTTGCCTTCGGCGTCAAGACTGCATATTTGCGCCGCTTGTCGCTGGCGGATGTCGTGCGCTGTATCCATTCCTTTTCTTCCAGAATATCGAGCAGGCGCACCAGCGTCGGGCTTTCTATGCCGAGCGTGCGCGCCAGTTCACGCTGCATCAAGCCCTCCGGATGCCTTTGCAATTGAATCAATACCTGGCGGGTCGAGAGGTTCAGGCCGAACGGCTTGAGGCGCTGGTTCATTTGATAGCGCCACGCGCGCGAAATGTCGCCTATCGTTTGCCCGAGCTCAAGTTGATGATCGGATAAATCGGCTTGCTTGTTTATAGTCATTGCCCGTCAACGCGTCGTGATGGATATTATTTGGCATGTTAAGCTAGCAGTTAGTATAGCTAACGAATTGATGCTTGGTAACGTGAGGGCTTGCGGATATTTCACGGATGCTGATCCTGTCGGCAATTTCCCGGTACACCAGTTCACAATAAAACAGTCGACATGCAACAAACAAAAAAATACTTATTGATAGGCGCGGCCATTGTTGTGCTCGGCGCCGGCGCCTATTTTGGTTTGCGCGGCAAAACAGAGCCGGATAAAAAGCCCGCCAGCGTACAAATCGTCAAAACTGCAGTGGCCGAGCAAAAGACCATCGCAATCAAGGCATATGCGAATGGCTATGTGACGGCGATCAACACTGTAGACGTGCGTCCCAAGGTACAGAACATCGTGCGCACGATACATGTCAAGGAAGGCCAGTTCGTCAAGGCGGGCCAGTTATTGTTTACGCTGGATGAACGCAGCGATCAATCGAATGTGGCAAAAGCGCGCGCGCAGCTGGCTGCCGGCCAGTCGGATCTGGCCGATGCGGAATTGACGCTCAAACGCAATCAGGATTTGCTGGCGAAGAATTTCGTTTCGCAGGCGGTAGTCGATACGGCGCGTAACAAGGTCGAATCGCTGCGCAACACGATGAAGGCGAATCAGGCCATAACGGAATCGAGCACGATAGCGCTCAGCGACAATCGCATCGTGGCCAGTATTTCCGGCCGCATCGGTATTATCAGTGTGCATCCTGGCAGCCTGGCGCAGCCATCGGGCGATGCCATGGTGACGATCACGCAGCTCGACCCGATCGCCGTCAGTTTCACGTTGCCGGAACGTGAGCTGGCAAATATCACCACTACCTATCCGCAAGCCAATGCCCCCGTCACGGTGCAGCTTCCCGGCCAGCCGGAACTGACAGGCAAGCTCATCTTTATCGATAATGCGGCCGATACGCAAAGCGGCACGATACGGATGAAAGCGCAGTTCGATAACGCTGCGCAAAAATTGTGGCCCGGCAGTTTCGTCAATGTCAGCCTGGTTGCGCGCAATGTATCGAATGCGGTCTTGGTGCCGGCGCAAGCGGTGGTCAACGGACCTGTCTACAAGTTCATCTATGTTGTCGAGCCGGATAACACGGTCAGGGAACAAAAAGTCGAGGTGCTGGCGATCGAGCAGGGGCAGGCTGCGGTGACGGGTATGGCTGCCGGTGCGCGGGTGGTGGTGGAAGGCACGCAAAATCTGAGGTTAGGCAGCAAGGTCAGCGAAGTAAAGAATGCGCCGGCCGCAGCTGCCGGCAACAAGTCCGGCCCCTCTGCCTTCTAGCTTGTTGCCGTACTTTTCTGATGGCGCGTACCAGAAAATCAAATTGATCCATGCATAGTTACTGCCCAGGCTGATTACACAGTGAATATTTCCGAACTTTGCATACGCCGGCCAGTCATGACCGTGCTGCTGTCGATCGCGATAGTCGTGATCGGCGCTTTTTGCTATTTCAAGCTGCCGATTGCCGCACTGCCGAGCTACGACACGCCAGTCATCAATGTAAGCGCTACGCTGCCGGGTGCCAGTCCCGAGGTGATGGCGGCATCGGTTGCAACACCACTGGAAAAACAGTTTTCAACGATAGCCGGGCTCGCGACCATCAGTTCCAGCAGCACGCTGGGCAGCACCTCGATCACGCTGGAGTTCGATCAAAACCGCGATATCGATGCGGCTGCGGTGGATGTGCAGGCAGCGCTGTTGCGTGCGCAGCGCAGCCTGCCGATAGAAATGACTTCGCTGCCGGCGTATCGCAAGGTCAATCCGGCAGATGCCGCAATCCTGATCCTGGCGTTGACGTCACCATCAATGTCGCTGTCTGAATTGAACGACTATGCGGAAAATCTGATCACGCCATCGCTGTCAACCATCACTGGCGTCGCCCAGGTGCAGGTCTATGGACAGCGTCGCTATGCAGTGCGCATCAAGGTCAAGCCGGATGAACTGGCTGCGCGCAACATGACGATGGATGAATTGGCGGCATCGATACGCGCATCGAATGCGAATTCGCCAGTTGGTGTGCTGGATGGTGCGCGCCAGACGATGACCTTGCAGGCCAACAAGCAATTGCAGAATGCCGAAGCGTTTGGCAATCTGGTGATCAGCAGCCGCAATGGCCAGACCACACGCCTGCAGGATGTGGCCGTGGTTGAAGACAGTGTCGAATCGACGAAAAGCGGCAGCTGGGCCAACGGCAAGCCATCCATCGTGCTGGCGGTGCAGCGGCAGCCGAACGCCAATACGGTGGCAGTGGTCGATGCAGTCAAGCAGACCCTGCCGCAATTCAAGTCGCAAATGCCGGCTTCCATTGATGTGCAGGTATTGAACGATCGTTCGGTATCGATACGCGAAGCGATCCACGACGTGAATCTGACGCTGATGTTGACCATCGTGCTGGTGGTACTGGTCATCTTCCTGTTCCTCAAGCGGCTGTCGGCGACGTTGATTCCGGTGTTGTCGCTGCCGATTTCGCTGATTGGATGCTGTGCCCTGATGTACTGGTTCGGCTTCAGCCTGGATAACATTTCCCTGCTCGGCATCACGATCGCGGTGGGCCTGGTGGTCGATGATGCGATCGTCATGCTGGAAAATATCGTGCGTCACATGGAAGACGGCATGGAGCCATTGGCCGCTGCGCTGAAGGGTTCGCGCGAAGTCAGTTTCACGATTATTTCGATTTCAATTTCGCTGGTCGCCGTGTTCATCCCGATTTTTTTCATGCCGGGCGTGATCGGTTTGCTGTTTTATGAATTCGCTGCCGTGGTATCGCTGGCAGTGATGGTGTCTGCGCTGATGTCGCTGACGCTGGTGCCGATGTTGTGCAGCCGGTATCTGAAACACGAAACTGCCGGTGCACACAAAAAGGAAAACTGGCTCAGCCGCGGGTTTGAAAAACTCTTCAATCGCGTACTCGCCAGCTATACGCGCGGCCTCGACTGGTCGCTCGCGCATCGCACGACCCTGTTGATGGTCGCTGTCGCCACCTTTCTATTGACCGCCTTCCTGTTCGTGACGATACCGAAGGGCTTTTTCCCGACCGAAGACATCGGCCAGATCAGCGTCACGATCGAGGGCCCGGACGACGCATCCTATCCGACGATGGTGAAACTGGTGACGGCGGTGTCCGACATCATCCGCGCCGACCCTAACGTGGCCAGCGCCACGGCACGTACGCGTGACAGCAACACCGGCAATATGTTCGTCGGACTCAAGCCGCGCAGCGAACGCGCACCGATGGATACTGTATTGCGCGATTTGCGTGGCAAGCTGCGCAATGTTCCCGGTGTGACGGTTTATCTGACGCCGGTACAGAATCTCCGTTTGGGCGGTCGCAGCAGTAAGAGCCAGTTCCAGTTCGTGCTGCAGAGCGTGCGTGCCGGCGAGTTGAGTACCTGGGCGGAAAAAATGCAGGCGCAAATGCGTGCCGACCGTTCCTTCATCGACGTCACCAGCGATACGCAGCTCAAGGGTCTGCAGGCGGTGGTCGATATCAACCGCGACCGCGCCAATGAAGCAGGGGTGGGCATCGCCGATATACGCACTGCGCTCTACAGTGCGTTTGGCGACCGCCAGGTGTCGACGATCTACACCAGCAGCAACAGCTATTCGGTGATTTTGCAGGATATCAATGTCGGCCAGCAGGACGAGGCTGACCTCGGCAAGATCTATCTGCGCAGCAAGACCGGCGTGCTGGTGCCCTTGCTGAGCGTGGCGACGGTCCAGCGTACTGCCGGGCCGATCTCGGTCAACCACCAGGGACAGCTGCAGGCCATCACGATTTCATTCAACCTGGCGCCTGGCGTGCCTTTGGGCGACGCGACGGCGAAGATAGACAAGATCAAGGCCGCGATCGAATTGCCGCCCAGCGTGATTACCTCGTATGCCGGCGACGCCGCAGTGTTCCAGTCTTCGCAGGGCAGCCAGATCGCGTTGCTGGTGCTAGCCATCGTCGTCATTTATATCCTGCTGGGCGTGCTGTATGAAAGCTACATCCATCCGCTGACTATCCTCGCCGGCCTGCCGTCTGCCGCGGTGGGCGCCTTGCTGACCTTGCGCATATTCGGTTTCGAGCTGACGATGATCGCCACCATCGGCATCCTGCTGCTGGTCGGCCTGGTGAAGAAAAACGCGATCATGATGATCGATTTTGCGCTGGAGGCTCAGCGCAAGGAAGGCATGACGCCGGCGCAGGCGATACGCACTGCGTGCATCCTGCGTTTCCGCCCCATCATGATGACGACGATGGCGGCGGCAGTCGGTGCGTTGCCGATTGCGCTCGGCCTCGGTGCCGGCGCCGAATTGCGTCAGCCGCTGGGCCTGGCCGTGGTTGGCGGCTTGATGCTGTCACAGGTCATCACGCTATTCATCACGCCGGTGATTTACCTGTTCTTCGATCGCTTCAGCGGTTCGGGGCCCTTGCAGATTACGCCGGAACAGGAACTGGCCAGCCGCTGATTTTTCCATTGATGCAGGCCGCGCAAGCCGGGAAAGCATGAACACTGTAAATCCGGCGC
>NZ_JAUSME010000258.1 GCF_030645555.1 Herminiimonas sp. | reverse complement strand
TACAAGCATTCGCTGAAAGAGATTCCATTGGATGTGCCGATGCAGGTCTGCATCACCAAGGACAATACGCAGCTCGAAGTCGACGGCATCCTGTATTTCCAGGTGACAGATCCTATGCGCGCCTCGTATGGTTCATCGAATTACATTTCGGCGATTTCGCAGCTGGCGCAAACGACCTTGCGTTCCGTCATAGGCCGCATGGAACTCGACAAGACCTTCGAAGAGCGCGACTTGATCAACCACAGCATCGTCAATGCAGTCGATGAATCGGCTGCCAACTGGGGCGTGAAAGTGCTGCGTTATGAAATCAAGGATTTGACGCCGCCGAAGGAAATCCTGCATGCGATGCAGTCGCAGATTACCGCCGAGCGTGAAAAGCGTGCGTTGATTGCGGCATCGGAAGGGCGCAAGCAGGAGCAGATCAATATCGCCACCGGTGAGCGGGAAGCATCGATTGCACGTTCGGAAGGCGAGAAGCAGGCCGCGATCAATCGCGCGCAAGGCGAAGCGTCGGCTATCCTGTCGATTGCCGAAGCAAGTGCGGAAGCCATCCGCAAGACGGCAGCGGCGATCCGCGAGCCGGGCGGTTCCGACGCGGTGAACCTGAAAGTCGCAGAGCAGTATGTCGAGGCATTTGGCAAACTGGCGAAGACCAATAATGCGATCATCATCCCAGCCAATTTGAGCGACATCAGCGGCTTGATCGCGACCGCGATGCAAGTCGTGAAATCGCAGGGGCCGCAGATCAAATCGTAAATTGGCTCATGGTGCGGCAGCCGGTTTTCCGCACAAATTGAAACGGCGCCCTCGGGCGCCGTTTTTTATCGCCGGTTTTGTTTCATCGCGGCCTGGATCTCGCGCTGCGTGTCTCTTTCCTTCTCGCTATCGCGCTTGTCGTGCTGTTTCTTGCCTTTTGCCAGGCCGATCTCGCACTTGATATAGCCCTTTTGATAGTGCAGGTTGAGCGGCACCAGCGTATAGCCGGCGCGCTCGACCTTGATGACGAGTTTCTTGATTTCATCGGACTTCAGCAGCAGCTTGCGCGTGCGTACCGGATCGGTGCTGATGTGGGTAGATGCGCTGGGCAGTGGGCTGATGTGGGCGCCAAACAGGAAGATTTCATCATTGCGTATGATGACGTAGGCTTCCTTTAATTGCGCCCGTCCGGCGCGTATGGATTTCACTTCCCAACCCTGCAATACGATGCCGGCCTCGAAGCGTTCCTCGATAAAATAATCGTGGGATGCTTTTCTGTTATCAACAATGCTCATGAGTTTCGGCTAATGGTCGGTTAAAATGGCAACTCTGCGATTCTATCAAACGGTTCATATTCGATGGCGGTAGTACACAAAACAGTCTTGCTGGGTTACAGCGCCGAACAGATGTTCGCGCTGGTTGATCGGGTCGAGGATTATCCTCAATTTCTGCCATGGTGCGGCGGCGTCGAAGTCAAGGAACGCGAAGAGAACCGGCTGGTGGCCGGCATCATGATCAATTATCACGGCATCAAGCAAAGTTTTACGACCGAGAACACCAATGTGCGCCCGGTCTCGATGACGATGCGTCTGCTGGAAGGGCCGTTCAAGCAGTTGCACGGCACCTGGACCTTCAAACCCTTGCGCGCAGATGCGTGCAAGATAGAATTCGACCTGCAGTATGAATTCTCGAATCGCCTGATCGAGTCCATCATAGGACCGGTATTCAACATGATCGCGACCAGCTTTGTCGATTCATTCAGCAAGCGGGCAGAAGAAGTATATGGCTGAGCTGCCTGCCACCCTCGCTATCCAGCTTTGCTATGCGCGGCCGGACCGGCAGTTTTTGCTGGACCTGACGGTGGCGCCCGGCACCACGATACAGCAGGCGATCCAGAATAGCGGGATTATCCAGCAGGCGCCGGAAATTGATGTGAGCGTCTGGCGCGTGGGTATTTACGGCAAGTTGAAAACGCTGGATACCGTGCTGCGCGAGCATGACCGGATCGAGATCTATCGTCCCTTGATTGCCGATCCAAAGGATACACGTCGCAAACGTGCTGAAAGCCGGGGCGCGAAAAAAAGCGCCTGATTGCCAGGCGTGGTCTTTACCCCGGATTTTATTTGCAGTCTTCCAGTATGCGTTTGTTTTCACGCGTTTCCTGCGCACGTTCTGCATCGCTCAGGTAGGCGCGTTCGCCGGATTTATCCATGCGGCTGATGCGCTCCCCCGAATCCAGCAGGCGCTTGTAATTGTTCGCCTGCTCACAATTCTTTTTTCTGTCGGCTGCCTGCTTGGCCTTTTGTTCTGCTTCCTTTTCTTTCTCAGCCTGTTCGGCGCGACGCTTCTGGAAGTCGGCATTCTTTTCCGCTGTCGTTTGCGGTGCCTTTTTGGCTGCATCGCCTTCCGTTTCCTCTGCCGGCTTGGCGGGCGTGCTTGCCTGGGCAACTCCGTTCGGTGACTTCAGGATTTTGCCGGCCGGTACCGAAGCCGGTGGCGGCATGTCGGAATATTGTTTCACGCCTTTTTCATTGAGCCAGATGTATTGCGCCAGAGCGGCGCTGGTGCAGGCGGCTAGCAGGATGGCGACAGTAAGACGTTTCAAACCGGTTGCATGCATGACAAATCCTCAGGAAAAGGCGGGGTAAACACTAGTGCGATTTCGCCATGCTTCCCGTCATAAGTCAATGCATACGAGGATATTGCATGCTTTCTTGTCGCAAGGGCGGGACGGATCAAGCGGATTTCTGTATAATTCGCTTTTGCGCCAATAGGAAAACACTATGCGTCTATTACAAAAAGCACTCACATTCGATGACGTGCTGTTGGTCCCGGCTTATTCCGACATACTCCCTAAAGATACTTCTCTTGTTACGCGCCTGTCGCGCAACATCACGTTGAATATTCCTTTGCTGTCTGCAGCAATGGATACCGTGACTGAAGCCCGCCTTGCTATAGCGATGGCGCAGGAAGGCGGCATCGGCATCATTCACAAGAATTTGACCGCCGCCGAGCAGGCGCGTGAAGTCGCCAAGGTCAAGCGTTTCGAATCCGGTGTCGTGCGCGATCCGATCACGATTGCGCCGACAACCAAGATTCGTGACGTCATCGCATTGTCGCTGCAGCACGGCATCAGCGGCTTTCCTGTTGTCGAAGGAAAAATCGTCGTTGGCATCATCACCAACCGCGATCTGCGTTTTGAAAACGAACTGGATGCGCCGGTCAGCGCAAAGATGACGCCCAAGGACAAGCTGGTGTTTGTATCCGAAGGTGCAGACCTGGTCGAGGCCAAGCGCCTGATGAACAAGCACCGTCTCGAACGCGTATTGGTTGTCAACGACGCCTTCGAGTTGCGCGGCTTGATTACTGCCAAGGATATACAAAAGGCGACCGAGCATCCGCTGGCTTCGAAAGACGGCTTCGGCAAGTTGCGCGTGGGTGCAGCGGTCGGCGTTGGTGCTGACAATGATGAACGTATCGACTTGCTGGTCAAGGCCGGCGTGGACGTCATCGTCGTCGATACCGCGCATGGCCATTCCAAGGGCGTGCTCGATCGCGTGCGCTGGATCAAGGATAACTACAAGGGCGTGGATGTCATCGGCGGCAATATCGCCACCGCAGCTGCCGCCAAGGCGCTGGCAGATCACGGCGCAGACGGCGTCAAGGTCGGTATCGGCCCGGGTTCGATCTGCACCACGCGTATCGTCGCGGGTGTGGGTGTGCCGCAAATCACGGCTATTTCGAATGTGGCGCAGGCGCTCAAGGGCACGGGCATTCCATGCATTGCCGATGGCGGCATACGCTTTTCCGGCGATATCTCGAAAGCACTGGCCGCGGGCGCATCCACTGTCATGATGGGCAGCATGTTTGCCGGCACTGAAGAAGCGCCAGGCGAAGTGATACTGTTCCAGGGACGCAGCTACAAATCATATCGCGGCATGGGTAGTCTGGGCGCGATGGCGGATGGTTCGGCCGATCGCTACTTCCAGGATGCTGCCAACAATGTCGACAAGTTCGTGCCGGAAGGCATAGAGGGCCGCGTACCTTACAAAGGCAGCGTCATCGCCATTCTGTATCAACTGGTGGGCGGCGTGCGTTCGTCGATGGGTTACTGCGGTTGCGCGACGATAGAAGATTTCCGCGAACAGGCAGAATTTGTTGAAATCACCTCGGCCGGCATGCGCGAATCGCATGTCCACGATGTGCAAATCACGAAGGAAGCGCCGAACTATCGCGCTGACTAGGCTAGTGCTGTTGCAGAAAGGCGTATGGAATGACTTCATCTTCTGGCGTTGACTGCAACAGTTCTGCACTTGATGCGGGCAGGCAGGGGAACGAGGATATTTCTCACGCTGTTGCGCGCATCGAGCGGCTGGGGAAAAACCTGTTTGGTGTATCGGCATGCGTGATCTGCCTGCATGCCGAAGTTGATGCGGATGTCGCGCCGGCCTACCCATCGCAGGCGCATCAATTCTGCGCAGAATTGCCTTTGGGTGCAGGCTTGCAAGTGATGCCAGAGAAGTCGTCGCCATTTAACCCCGCGCTGGGCAGGGTCGATCATTTCGAAGTGCGGTTTTATGCCTTGCACCCATTGCGTGATCGTGCCGGCAAAGTCGTCGGCAGAATAGGCCTGATCCATGAGCGCGCGCGCGCGTTCACTGCCGGAGATGGGCACTGGATGGCAGATCTGGTGGCGCTGATCGAGCGGGAATTGCATTTCTCCGGACTCGCTGTCAGTACACGCTGAACTACCTGATAATTATTTGTTACAAACCGAACGCTCAACCATTTCGCTCAACCATTTATCTCATGCACTCGAAAATTCTCATCCTCGATTTCGGCTCACAAGTCACTCAGTTGATCGCACGTCGCGTGCGCGATGCCGGCGTTTTTTCTGAAGTCTATCCTTACGATGTCAGTGATGAATTCGTGCGCAATTATGGCGCGGCTGGCGTGATCCTGTCGGGTGGCCCGAATTCGGTGATCGAGGGCGATACGCCGCGCGTGCCGCAAGCCGTGTTCGAGCTGGGCGTGCCGGTACTGGGCATCTGCTACGGCATGCAGGCGATGGCTGCACAGCTGGGTGGCAAGGTTGAAAACGGCACGATACGCGAGTTCGGCTATGCCGAAGTGCGCGCACGCGGCCATACCACGCTGCTCGAAGGCATCAGCGACTTCACGACGGCAGAAGGCCACGGCATGCTGAAAGTCTGGATGAGCCATGGCGACAAGGTCAATGAAATGCCGCCCGGCTTCAAGCTGATGGCGTCCACCGACAATTGCCCTATCGCCGGCATGGCCGATGAAGAACGCAAAATGTACGCCTTCCAGTTCCACCCGGAAGTCACGCATACGGTGCAAGGCAAGGCCATCATCGGCCGTTTCGTGCATGAAATCTGCGGCTGCAAATCAGACTGGAACATGCCCGACTATATTGCCGAGGCAGTCGAAAAAATCCGCCAGCAAGTCGGCACAGATGAAGTCATCCTCGGTTTGTCCGGCGGCGTCGACAGCAGCGTTGCTGCGGCGCTGATCCATCGCGCCATCGGCGACCAGCTGACCTGCGTATTCGTCGATCACGGCTTGCTGCGCCTCGATGAAGGCAAGATGGTGATGGAGATGTTCGCCGACCATCTGGGCGTCAACGTGATCCGCATCGATGCTGTCGATCAGTTCATGGGCCATCTGGCTGGCGTTACCGATCCGGAAGCCAAACGCAAGATCATAGGCCGCGAATTCGTCGAAGTATTCCAGGTCGAAGCCGGCAAGCGCAAGAATGCAAAGTGGCTGGCGCAAGGCACGATATATCCGGACGTGATTGAAAGTGCAGGCAAGGGCAAGAAGGGCCACACGATCAAGAGCCACCACAATGTGGGCGGCCTGCCGGAAACACTGAACCTGCAATTGCTGGAGCCGCTGCGCGAATTGTTCAAGGATGAAGTGCGCGAACTTGGCGTCGCACTCGGCTTGCCGCATGACATGGTGTACCGTCATCCTTTCCCTGGCCCTGGCCTGGGCGTGCGCATACTGGGCGAAGTGAAGAAGGAATTCGCCGACCTGCTGCGCCGCGCCGATGCGATCTTTATCGAAGAGTTGCGCAACACGCCATTCGTCGATGCGCCGGGTGCATCGCAAGCGACCGACATCGGCACGCCGCACCGCAACTGGTATGACGCAACCAGCCAGGCCTTCGCGGTATTCCTGCCGGTCAAATCAGTCGGCGTGATGGGCGATGGCCGTACCTATGAATACGTGGTGGCCCTGCGCGCCGTACAGACGCAGGATTTCATGACGGCACACTGGGCGCATTTGCCGTATGAATTGCTGGGCAAGGTATCGAACCGCATCATCAATGAAGTGCGCGGCATCAACCGTGTCGTCTACGATATTTCCGGTAAACCGCCAGCGACGATCGAGTGGGAATGAATTTAGGTTTTTCGGCAGCTTGCGTGGACTATCGGAAAAGTAACTTGATTCATTGATTTATTTTTTACAGTACGAGATTATAAATACCTCAATGTATTCAAATAGATCTTGCCTGCTCGCTGCGCGGGTCGCGTAGTCCTGATGGAAGACCAGTTGGCTCTTCAGGTTATTGAAGAAGCCTGCCATTGGGTCTTATCCCAGCAATTCCCTTTGCGACTCATCGAAGTCTGCATGCTGAATTCTCTCAGCAAATTCCGGTAGTCATGGCTGCAATACTGACTATCTCTATCTGAATGATGCAACAATCCTGGCGCGGGATTGTTGCATTCGCAAAGCACCCATCACCCATTCCCTGTTCATTCGGCTGTCCATGTTGCGGCATCATGATTCGACCCCGGCTTTGCTGACGGGGTAGTCACTAGGACTTCAGCTCCCGATAGATTTCCGGCGCGTCATAAGAACCTTTGAATTCGATAGCAAGTGCATCGGACTGCCGCAGCAATGCCAATCTGCAAAACCGCTCGTTCTGACGGAAAGCACCTGACACAGTATCCGCTGGGTTGAACGCCCATTCTTAGGCCAGGAGTATCTACCGATCGGGGACACTCGAATCGGTATTTTGGTCTTTTGAGTTTGATATTGTGGCGACCAATTGTGAACTTTTGAAAACTCGCTCCAAGAAAGGTATTTATCGCTAGACAGCTACTTACAACTCTTTACACTTCGCCATCCGTCGATATTAAGCGCAGGTAATGCAGCTATTGGTCATTAAATGGCAAAGGAAATTTTTAAGTGAAGATACTTTCCATTTTTGGTACCCGACCAGAAGCCATCAAAATGGCGCCGTTGGTTCGCACACTGGCGCAAACACCGGGTATTGAGTCCGTCGTGTGTGTAACCGGTCAGCATCGCAGCATGCTGGAGCAAGTGATGGCTTTGTTTGAAATCAAGGCAGACCATGATCTGGACGTCATGATGCCTAATCAATCGCTCAATCTTTTGTGTTCGCGTATTTTTGCGAAGCTCGATCCGATTCTGGAAAGCGAACGCCCCGATCGTGTACTGGTGCATGGCGATACGACGACCGCGATGGTTGCCGCTACTGCAGCCTTTCAACGCCGTATTCCGGTTGGACACGTTGAAGCCGGTTTGCGTACCGGCGACTTGTCGCAGCCGTGGCCGGAAGAAATGAATCGTCGCATGATTGATGTGGTCAGCGATTTTCTGTTTGCACCTACAGTCGGGTCACGCGACAACCTGCTGCGCGAAAATCTCGGTGGCCGCATTCTGGTGACCGGTAATACCGTGATCGATGCGTTGCAACTGACAGCAAAAAGAATCGAGCAGGACATGGCGTTGCGCATGCGGCTCGATGCGCAGTTTCCTTTCCTGTCGCCGCAGCGTCGCGTGCTGCTCGTCACCGGCCATCGTCGTGAAAATTTCGGCGATGGCTTTTTGCATATTTGCGAAGCGCTGGCTGAACTGGCGAAACGTTCCGATATCGATTTTGTGTATCCGGTTCATTTGAATCCGAACGTACGCGGCCCGGTTCTGCAAATGTTGTCGGATTTGCCGCGCGTACATTTGATCGAGCCGCTCGACTATCTCGGCTTCATTCGTCTGATGCAATTGGCGCACGTCGTGCTCACCGATTCAGGTGGCGTACAGGAAGAAGCGCCATCGCTCGGCAAGCCGGTACTGGTC
>NZ_JAUSME010000249.1 GCF_030645555.1 Herminiimonas sp. | reverse complement strand
AAAGCGCGCGCCCAGCCAGAACTGGACCGGCGTGGCCAGCGCCCATTGCAGCCAGCCCGGCCGCATCATGTGCACGCCCAGCGGTTGCAACAGCATCGGCACCACCAGCGGCAAGGCCAGTAGCGCAGAAAACAATACCGGCAGCCAGTCCAGCGACGGCGTCTGGCGTGCGGCATCCTGTGTACTGCCTGTCGTGCGCGGCAATGCGGCGCCGTAACCGGCAGCCTCGACTGCGGCGATCAAGGCAGATGCCGGGGTGCCGCTGCCGACCTTAATGCGTGCGCTATCGGTAGCGAGATTGATGCTTGCATCGAGCACGCCATCGACCTTGCGCAAGGCTTTTTCCACCCGGCCGGCGCAGGATGCGCAAGTCATGCCGCTAATGTCGAGCACGATGTCTTCCTGCGGCACGCTGTAGCCGGCTTTTTCTATCGCTTGCCGGATTGCCGCCGCATCGACGGCGGCAGCGGCTTCGACCACAACGGTATCGGTGGCCAGGTTCACGCTGGTATTGCGCACGCCGGGTATGGCATTGATGGCTTTTTCCACGCGCGATGCGCATGACGCGCAAGTCATGCCAGCTACGCCTAGCGTGATCCTATGTGTGCCGGGTGCTGCCTGCTGCAGGGTCGTCATGATAAGGCTCGCGGGAAATGGAAATGATGGAGTGTTGACCTTACCATGATGGGAAGGTCAAGCGCATTTTCAAGAGGTAAAAGCAGGTCGCATCCTGCCGCCAGTACAAATCGTCATAGTCAGTGCCTGACTTTGACGATTTGTATTTTGTTGAAGCATGGAAACTAAATCGCTCAATGCCCGCTTTCGACCCAAAGCAGACGCTCGACACTACTTGTCGCAGATGTTTCTGTCAGGCCGAAGCTTTAATTGCCTGCAAATATAAAAATCACTAGTGAAGCAATGCTCATAAGCGTTCTTATAAGATGCAAAGCGTTCCAACGGCTGAGAAGCATTTCGATACTCTTTTCATTCGAATTTTGGTCGAGAGCCATCATTCGGTTGTTGGTTGGCATGATCACAAAAATCGTGAACGGCACGACCAGCCCAAGCAGTACGCCTGCTATTAACGAAGCGGTTCCACTTCCATTTAGCCAGGCACTGAGGGCAAACAGGAAGCCTAGAATCGCTAGCGAGGCCTGGAGGATCGTTGCACGGCGATAGCTTGGTTTCCACTGCGACAGGGCAACCGTTGCCCCACACGACATCCGTGCCGGATGTTCTACCGCATTGATATAAAGAGCCGCACCTGCAAAAAGGGCGCAGCAAAAAGTCGCGAGAGAGTGCAGTAATGAATCCATGATGTTCCCCATCGGTTTAGAAGATTTCGCTAACATCGCATGACTTGACAACCAGTTTACAATTACGTAAACTGGTTGTCAAACATCGTTTTAAAGGAAATGCAGTGTCTGACCGATCCCTACCCGACTACGATCCTGTGACCGAAATCATGCTGGAAATCTTTCGGCTCAATGGCCGCCTGCTTGTCAAAGGCGATGAAATGGTAGTTCCCCTCGGACTATCAAGTGCGCGATGGCAGGTGATTGGTGCAATTGCCTTGGCGGCCAAGCCGATGACCATTCCGCAGGTTGCCGAGCTGATGGGGATTACGCGGCAGGGAGCGCTCAAACAGCTGAACCGGTTGGAAGAAGAAGGTTTCGTAGCGCCGGCGCCAAATCCTAGGCATGAACGCTCGCCACTCTATTCCTTAACTGCCAAAGGGCAGAAAGCCTACGTTGAAGCCGAAAGACTACAAGCAACCTGGGCATCGACATTATCTGAAGGGCTACCTGCCAAGGATTTGATACTGACTTTGCAGACGCTACGGTCGTTATATGTGCGGCTGGAATTACCTGTACCCAAGAAAGGAAGCTAATCATGAAAACCTATGTACATGCTATGGCAGGAACACTTGCCTTACTAACCGTAGCAGTGTTTGTTACCTCTACCTTGGTTGTGGAACTATTCTTGGACCACGAGGCAGTCGCTACGGTCAAGCGTTCAATTGCTTATGCCATTCCGTTGCTAGTGCTATTCATGGCGATGGCTGGTGGCTCGGGTTTTTCACTAGGTAAAAGCCGCTCCGGTGCCATTGTCGCTAGAAAATCGAAACGGATGCGATTCATCGCGCTAAATGGCATGCTTGTCCTCGCTCCGGCCGCAATATTCCTCCATCTGAAGGCCTCTGCTGCAGCCTTCGATGCCGCATATTTCGGCGTTCAAATCGCCGAAATATGCGCAGGCTTACTCCAACTGGCACTACTAGGACTAAATTTTAAAGACGGCCTCACTCTTTCAGGCAAGCTGAGAAAGTAAAATCCGCCAAGTTAGAAAGTCATTGAACACCGCTCCGAATAGTAGCGACGCCCACCCATGCTTTAACGACTGCTTCTGGCCTATAGTGGACGTCCGTTTATGACCCATTGTTTTCATTTTATTTCGCCAGCGATCCTCCACTTGAGACTGCTTTTTTAAATGTGAAGATGTAATGTCAGTAATCGTTTGATTTATTTACTTTGATCTGTGGCTCTAACTATGACTATGGGCAGCTAGTACCCATAGTCATATTCAGTGCCTGACTTTGACGGTTCCTTGGGCAATGCTGTCGGATAGCTGGGATAGGCTGAAACTAAGCCGGATTTTCAGCGCTGAATTCTGCTTTCGCAAACAGCTCTGCAGTCCATTCGGCGAAGGCGCGTACCTTCGCCGACAAATGGCGATTCGGTGGATACAGTATCCATACCGGTACCGTTTCAGATACATAGCCTTCAAGTACGGGTACTAACTGGCCCGACGTGGTGTATTCGTTTGCGATAAAAGCCGGTAGTTGTATCAGCCCTATACCTGCGCACGCAGCGATGGCACAGATATCGAAGTCGTTGATGGCGACGCGTTGCCGGCCTTGAACTGCCGTTTGTATCTTGTCCTGTTCGTAAATAAACGGATAAGTCTTGCCGGTTTTGGAGGAGAAGAAATTGACGACCTGATGGCGTTCCAGTTCTTCCAGATCCCTAGGTGCGCCGTGTTTTGCCAGGTAAGAGGGCGCAGCGTAAGTGATCATGCGGAAGTCTCCCAGGCGCCTTGCCACTAACGATTCATCATTGATGTCGCCGCCCCGGATCACGCAATCTATGCCTTCATTCACCAGATCAACGGGCCGGTCGGAACAGCCCATTTCGAGATCGATTTCAGGATAGCGCGTGAAGAAGTCGGCGAGCGCCGGCGCAATGATGCGGCGACCGACTGCACCGGGAACGTCGACACGCAACCTGCCTTTCGGCGACATCGCAGCATGACTGACGGCTGCTTCAGTTTCTTCCAGTTCGCTCAATAAACGGATCGCACGCTCGTAATAACCGGCACCTTCCGGCGTTACGCTGACATGGCGCGTGGTGCGATTCAGCAGTTTGACGCGCAGGCGTTTTTCCAGTGCGATGACTTGTGCCGACACGGTCGCCTTCGGCAGATTGAGCGAAACAGCGGCCTTGGTGAAGCTCGTTAGCTCAACCACGCGTGTAAAGGCCAGCATAGTGTCGAAGCGATCCATCGCGTTATTCCGTTATCGATTAAGGTTGTTGTGATTCTAGAGTATTTATTCCGGCTGTTCGGTAGAAGCAGGGCAGCCATGCTCTGCAGAGAGACTCTTTGCCAGGTTGGGCATAAACAAAAAGAGACCGATATTTTTATCGATCTCTTTTTCATTCAAGGCTGGTAATCCCGCGCATGTGCAATCTCAGGATTGCCGTTTATTTGGGAGCCGGCCAGGCACGCATGGCCATGGCGGCGATGGCAAGTAGTTTGTCGCGGTCGGCATGGTCTCTTGCCTGTGTCGACATCCCCTGTATCACTGTCCAGTAAAAATTGGCGAGGCCGCTTACGTCCGTGTCGGGTGGCAGCTCGCCATTGTTGACGCCTGTTTCAACTCTGGTGCGGATCATGTTTTCGACATGGTCGCGACGTTCTATCATCGCGTGCTGTACATGTTCGGCAGAAGCCGAGCAATTGGTTGCCGCTGTATTCATCAGGCAGCCGGGCGGATGGCTGGGACAGGTGAAATCCACCGCGGCGCTTTGCAGCAAGCGCTCTATTGCATCGCGCGCGCGCGGCGCCTGGTTGAACAGGCATAGCAGGGCGTCGCAATTCTCGGTCGAATAACGTTCGACCGCTTCCAGAAACAATTTTTCCTTGTCGCCGAATGCGGCATACAGGCTGGGCGGCGTGATGCCCATCGCCGACGTCAATTC
Source organism: Herminiimonas sp. (assembly GCF_030645555.1). GTDB lineage: Bacteria > Pseudomonadota > Gammaproteobacteria > Burkholderiales > Burkholderiaceae_D > Oxalicibacterium. Next base: position 6,031 of record NZ_JAUSME010000249.1, on the reverse strand, counting down.
CTGCAGCGATGCTGCTTCATAACCGTAGCGCCAAAACACCAGCATTGCCCGCTGAAGCGCAACTTCACGATCGAATGACAACGGCCGGCCAGTCTTTTTACGTGGCTTTTCGGATTTATTTTCTATTTCCATAGTGATCGATAGTAAACCTCTTGACACCCGAAAACAAGCGCTATAAAGTCACAAACTTAATCCGTAGTGATCGCTATTAAATATGACGTTTGCATGACAAAGCGTCAGTTCCCGGAGTGTATTTTTTAAAAAGATGATTAAAGGTCATCAGTTTTTGCGTCAAATATGAACGACTGTCCAGAAATTATAGATAGTTCTTCATAAATATCAGTATTTATCTTTGATTGATGGATTCATATACTTCGCTCATCGAATCAGGTTTTACAGGGGCAACAAAATGAAAAATCAAATTTCACGTCGTTTTTCGCGTCACTTATATCAAGCCACAGCGGTGGCCGCAAGCACATTGGTGATCTCTGTTGCGATGCACAACGGCGCTTTCCAGGATGCAATCTATGACAGTGCATTGACCGGCGGCGCGATGTGGGCCAGCGCTACGTCGATAGGCGCTTTTACGCAATCGACGTCGGCGGAGCAGCACTGAGATGGGTTCGAGCGGCACAGTTCTGCGCAGTTCAGCAGTTGGTCCGTGGACCACGTCGTTTAAAACGTCGGCAGAGGCGCGCGAAATCGGTTTGCGCGTATTTGGTAAAAACGGCGGCAAAAACGGAACAGCAGAATTGTTGCCCTTGGTGGTTTACTTCCACGGCGGTTTCTTTACCTGTGGTGCGGTGGAAGATGCCGACGGCATTGCCCGCGCCTTGTCGGAAAAAGCAGTCGTCGTCGCGGTGGATTATCCGCTGGCCGGCGATACCTCTTTCCCCGGCATCACCGAAGTTGCATACGAAGCCTTGCAATGGGCATATGACCATGCGGATGGACTGGGTGCTGACGGTACGCGCGTGATGGTGGCGGGTGATCAGGCCGGCGGCAATCTGGCTGCGGCAGTTGCGATGATAGCCCGCGACCGATTGACACCGACCTCGCGCGGCATCTGCCTCAAGGGTCAGATCCTGATCACGCCCATGCTCGATCCCAGCCAATCGTCCAGGTCCATGAAGGCGCTCGGCAAATGCGTTTGCCAGCAAGGCTGGGCTGCGTATCTGCCTTCGACCAGCGATGCTCTGCATCCGTATGCCGCTCCTGCGCAATCGCGCCGTCTCGGCGGTTTGGTGCCGGCATTGGTCATCACTGCGCAGAACGATGCCTTGCGCGATGAAGCCGAACAGTACGCAGCCAGTTTGATCACCGCCGGCGTGCCGGTGCAGGTGCGGCGTTTTGCTGCGGAAATCGGACAACTGGTCGATCCGGCTCACGCAAGTTTTTCATCCGTCATATCAACGATCAAGCAATTTATTCAGGACCCAGGCTGATCCGGCAACGGTAGGCGCAAGCGGCACACGATTTTTCATCATTAACAAACATCCTTATTTACGCTTTTACTTACGTTTTTACTTAATTCTCAGAGGAATAAAAAATGCAAACCTCCACCACACCACGTTTTTCCCGTAGCACGATTGCGATTGCAGTCGGCGTTCTCCTGGTGATAGCCGTCGCCACCGTATCGTTGACTGGCCACGCAGAAAAAACTGCGCCTGCCGCACCGGCAGCGACACCCGTTACGGTTGCCACTGTTATCGAACGCGCTGTTACTGAATGGGATGATTTTTCCGGCAGGGTTGAAGCGATAGAACGGGTTGAAATCCGTCCGCGCGTTTCCGGCACCATCGATGCCGTGCATTTTCAGGATGGCCAGTTGGTGAAAAAAGGCGCATTGCTGTTTACCATCGATCCACGTCCATACAAAGCCGAGCTGGCTCGCGCAGAAGCAGCACGCGCAGGCGCATCAGCCCGTTTGGCATTGGCAAAAACCGAACTGGATCGTACCCGCCGCTTGCTGGAAGACCGCGCAGTCGCGCAACGTGAACTCGATCAGCGCGAAAACGCATTGCATGAAGCCGACGCCAATCTGAAGGCAACGGATGCTGCCGTACTGACCGCAAGACTGAATCTGCAATATACGGAAATTACTGCCCCTGTCAGTGGCCGCGTCTCCCGCGCCGAAATCACGGTCGGGAATCTGGTCGCAACCGGGCCAACTGCACCGACATTGACGACGCTGGTTTCTGTCTCGCCGGTGTACGTCAATTTTGAAGTCGACGAACCTACCTATATCCGTTATGCAGGCAACGGCACAGTCGGTAACAGCGGGGTGAATCGCATCCCGGTTTCCATCGGACTGACCAGTGAAGAAGGTTATCCGCGTCAAGGTCATGTGAAGTCTTTCGACAACCGCATCGACAACAGCTCCGGCACGATACGCGTGCGCGCCGTATTCGCAAATGAAGACGGCACGCTGACACCCGGCATGTATGCACGCGTACGTACCGGTGACTCCAATGCAAAGAATGCATTGCTGATCGATGACAAGGCAGTCGGTACCGACCAGGACAAGAAGTTCGTCATGGTGGTCGGCGCTGATAACAAGGCGGTTTATCGTCCAGTGACTTTGGGGCCTATGGTTGAAGGTTTGCGGGTTGTTCGCAGCGGCTTGAAACTGGATGAACGCATCGTCGTGAACGGTCTGCAACGCATACGTCCGAATGACACCGTGGCGCCAGAAGTCGTGAAGATGGATGCGCGTGTTGCGAGTGCAAATACAGGCAAGTCGGCAGGGCAGGCGGCTACAAGTGCAGTCAACTAAGTTGAATTTTTGAGCTGACCCCCGCACCCCACATTTAAAAAGAAGAAACTGAAATGAATATCTCTCGATTTTTTATCGACAGGCCCATCTTCGCAGGTGTGCTTTCGTCGATTATCCTGATCGGTGGTTTGATCTCGATGTTAAGCCTGCCGATTTCCGAATATCCGGAAGTCGTGCCGCCGTCGGTCGTGGTCAAGGCCAACTTCCCGGGCGCCAATCCGCAAACCATTGCGGAAACCGTCTCCACGCCAATTGAAGAACAGATCAACGGCGTCGAAGGCATGTTGTACATGCAATCGCAGGCAACCTCCGATGGCTTGATGACATTGACGGTTACTTTCAAACTGGGCGTGTCGCCTGATCAGGCGCAGCAACTGGTGCAAAACCGTGTCAATCAGGCCTTGCCGCGTTTGCCCGATGTCGTGCAGCGACTCGGTGTGACGACGACCAAGAGTTCGCCCGATCTGACGATGGTGGGTCACCTGGTGTCGCCTAACGATAGATACGACATGGCTTACCTGCGTAACTACGCAGTGTTGAACGTGAAAGATAATCTGGCGCGTTTGCCGGGCATAGGTGCAGTTCAATTGTTCGGCTCAGGCGATTATTCGATGCGCATCTGGCTCGATCCACGCAAGGTTGCAGAGCGCGGTTTGTCAGCCAATGATGTGGTTGATGCGATTCGTCAGCAAAACGTCAACGTCGCTGCCGGTGTGATCGGCGCCTCGCCATCCATTCCGGGTGTCGATTACCAAATCTCTGTCAATGCACAGGGTCGTCTGACTACGGAAGATGAATTCCGCGATATCGTGATCCGCACCTCGCCTGATGGCGTGATCACACGCTTGCGCGATGTGGCGCGGGTTGAACTGGGCGCCAGCGAGTATGCATTGCGCTCCCTGCTGAACAACAAGTCTGCGGTTGCCATTCCCATCTTCCAGTCGCCGGGTTCGAACGCGCTGGAAATTTCCAACAACGTGCGCAAGACGATGGCGGCTCTGAAAAAAGACATGCCTGATGGTGTCGATTACAGCATCGTCTACGATCCTACCCAGTTCGTTCGTGCGTCTATCGAAGCAGTTGTACATACTTTGCTGGAAGCGATTCTGCTGGTCGTGCTCGTCGTGATCATCTTCCTGCAAACATGGCGCGCATCGATCATTCCATTGCTGGCAGTACCAGTTTCGGTAATCGGCACGTTCGCAGTGATGATGGGGCTGGGTTTTTCCATCAATGCGCTCAGTCTGTTCGGGCTGGTGCTGGCGATCGGTATCGTCGTCGATGATGCGATCGTGGTGGTGGAAAACGTAGAGCGAAATATTGAAGACGGCTTGACGGCGCGCGAGGCAACTTATAAAGCGATGCGTGAAGTGTCCGGCCCGATTGTGGCGATTGCACTGACGTTGTCTGCTGTATTTATTCCACTCGCATTTGTCAGCGGCCTGACCGGTCAGTTCTTCAAGCAGTTCGCGTTGACGATTGCCATTTCGACCGTGATTTCGGCGTTTAACTCGCTGACCCTGTCGCCGGCATTGGCTGCCCTGCTGCTGAAAAGCCACGGTGCGCCGAAGGATAAATTCCAGTTAATGATCGATAGAGCGTTCGGCTGGTTCTTCGTACGTTTCAATAAGGTGTTCCATCGCGGTTCGGAAAAATACGGCACCGGCGTTACCGGTATTTTGAAACGCAAATCGGCATCGCTGGCAGTGTATGCAGTGTTGATCGGCGCGACGATGTTCCTGTTCCATCATGTACCGGCCGGCTTCATTCCTGGCCAGGACAAGCAGTATCTGGTTGGCTTCGCCCAATTGCCGGATGCAGCTTCGCTGGATCGTACCGAAGACGTGATTCGTCAAATGTCAGAAATCGGCATGAAGACACCTGGCGTGGAATCGGCAATTGCTTTCCCTGGTCTATCTATCAATGGTTTCGTCAACAGCCCTAGCTCAGGCATCGTCTTCATGTCGCTCAAGCCGTTTGAAGAACGCACGAGCAAAGAATTGAGCGGCCCGGCGATTGCACAAAAGCTGAACCAGCAAATGTCCGGTATTCAGGGTGCTTACATTGCGATGTTCCCACCACCACCGGTGCAGGGTCTGGGTACGATAGGCGGCTTCAAGTTGCAGATTCAGGATAGGGGCGCATTGGGCAAGGAGGCATTGAACGATGCGTTGAAGGCGTTTTTGGCCAAGGCTTACCAGGCACCTGAACTGGCCGGCATGTTCTCCAGCTATCAGATCAACGTGCCGCAACTGTATGCCGATCTGGATCGCACACGTGCGCAGCAACTCGGTTTGTCGGTACCGGCAGTGTTCGATACCTTGCAGGTTTATTTAGGCTCGCTGTACGTCAACGACTTCAATAAATTCGGCCGTACCTTCCAGGTACGTGTGCAGGCGGATGCACCTTTCCGTGCCCATGCTGAAGATGTCGGTTTGCTGAAAGCACGTAACAAGAATGGCGAAATGGTGCCGCTGTCATCGGTATTGAAAATGACGCAGAGCTACGGTCCAGATCAATTTATCCGCTACAACGGTTTCCCGGCAGCCGACGTGAACGGTGGACCTGCGCCTGGTTACAGTACAGGTCAGGCGCAAGCAGTGGTTGAGCGCTTGCTGGCAGAAACCCTGCCACGTGGTATCAGCTACGAATGGACCGAGATCACGTATCAGGACAAGATCGCCGGCGATACCTTGTTCATCATCCTGCCGTTGGCGATGTTGCTGGTGTTCTTTGTATTGGCGGCCCAGTACGAAAGCCTGACCTTGCCGCTGGCTGTATTGCTGATCGTGCCTATGGGCTTGCTGTCTGCCATCTTCGGTGTCTGGCTGACCGGTGGCGACAACAATATCTTTACGCAGATCAGTCTGATCGTGCTGGTGGGGCTGGCCTGCAAGAACGCGATTCTGATTGTGGAGTTCGCTCGCGAACTTGAACATCAGGGACGCGAAACCTATGCGGCAGCAATTGAAGCAGCACGCTTGCGTCTGCGTCCTATCCTAATGACATCGATCGCGTTTATCGCGGGTGTGGTGCCACTGATCCTGTCCTCCGGTGCTGGTGCAGAAATGCGTCATGCGATGGGTGTGGCGGTGTTCTCCGGCATGATAGGTGTGACTGCATTCGGTCTGTTCCTGACGCCTATTTTCTATGTATTGCTGCGCACGCTGGAGAAGAAATTCACCCGCAAGAAGGAACCGGAAGGCGAGGCCTATGTGGCGCATCCGGCTCCTGTCGCAATCGATACCCAGCATG